>JBBSFL010000067.1:0-12307 GCA_038238735.1 Fimbriimonadales bacterium
GCATACCTAGTTGCGGCGATGTATCGTGATGTTGCGATTCGAAAGAAACGCAAGGCGGTAAGCGACTTCGGTCGCGAAAACGCCTAGAGGATTTCCGCAAGGAAAATCTCGAAATGGCTCGCAAGGCCATTGAGGGGGCAGTGAACTTAGGTTTGCCGCCCCTTCGCTATTTGTCATGGCCTGTTTCTGCCGAAACAGAACTCGCCATCGATGAACCCGCCTGTTATCTACTTATCCCCAAAAACGCCTATTTTTCCACTTTTAGATGATCTTTTCCACAAAAGCTTGCACCGTACATCGAAGCGATGTATAGTTTTATTGCGACCCCGAAAGGGGACGACGAATGCGAGATTCCACAGCGGGAACTATCGCAGAGGGAAGCCTCGCAAGAGGAATACCGAAGCAGAGTTTTCGCGGTGGTCTCCTCGCCGGAGAGCGACTCCGCAAGGAGTCGAACAAAGGCAAGAGATCACTGGCTGGTTTTCCCGTCGAGGTGAGCTTCGCAAGAGGCGCGCCGGAGCGAGAGGCGAGCGACGGAGATTCGAGCGGGAGCGGCTTCGCAAGAGGCGGCTCAGCGCAGATGACCCTTTAGTAGTGGAGTTGTTGCGTAGAGGCCGCGCCGCAAGGCGCGACTTCGGAAGTGGCCCACAAGGCCGCTCAGGGGCTACGAACTTCGGTTCGCGGCCCCTAACTCTTTTAGCCACGTCGAAGAGTCCGACCAGGAAACCCGGCTTCCTGGCCGCTCCGCACTTTCTGCCATCGGGGTGGGCTTCCAAAAACGCGGCGTTGTCTCGGCCGACGAATCGGACCCAGTCATAGGTCGCCGAACATCCCACATTCGGACCCCCGACGATCAGACGCAGACGTAGTCGATAGAGGGCCAAATCGAGCTGGCCGGTGAAGTCGATCGTCGAGATCCCTGGGGCGGTGAGAGTCGAGGTTCGGAATCCTTTGACTTTGTCGCCATGAGCGTCCACGACGTCGATGTCCATGTGAGCGTATCCCTGGACATATGACACGACCTACCTGCGCCCCAGTAACTCTTACGGCTGTAAACCCGACTGGCTAGTGCCCATGCCAGTTCTTTGCGACACCGACACCCTTACCGGGTTGCCGTCGCCCCCGCGCTGGAAAAACGGATGCACAGGGCGAAATGGGGCCCACGGGAAGAACATCGTGTATCTGCTTAATATCATCGAGGAAACCAACGTCGTCGAGGCTAGCCTGGGCGGGCGCATCGACGCCAGCGAAATGAAGGTCATGGGCGAAGAGATCGCCGAGCTGCTTGCGATGGTCGAGACGGAGAACTTCTACGTCCTGCTCGACTACAGCAAAGCCAAACCGCTCGACGGCCGCGCTCTCATCGAACTTGCCTGGATCAAAGACACGCTGCTGGAAAGCGGCGCCACCAAGATCGTCAACATCGCCCGGGACGACCGGGACATCGTCGACGGCACCACCGATCGCATCCAGCACGTCCTCGAGGGGCGGGAGGAGTTTCTGCTGAACCCAGCAGAGGCACGCTTTCCCCAACTCGCGGTCCAGCACGTCAACTGTGTCACCTACCAACTGAAGGCGGCATAAGCCGGCTCCAGCCGATACATAGCAAAGGCGTCCCGGCCACGGGGACGCCTTTTTGCTTGGAGAACACGGCTCACCTGCTCCATCATTCCCGAAGCTTGAAAGGCATGCACTGTGCCCCTCCCTCCCGAACTTTCAATGAATCTTGAAAGTTCGCGGGTATATTCGACGTAGATTCAGTCAGGAAGCTATGGCACTCTCACCGGAAAGGATCGTCGGAACGGACCTGCTCGACATCTACGAGAAAGTCGCAAAGGGGGAGCGTCTCAGCTTCGACGATGGCCTTCGGCTGTATCGAACCCCGAATCTGACCGGCGTCGGATACCTGGCCAATATTGTGCGCGAGCGCAAGCATGGCGCGAAGACGTACTACGTCCGCAACCAGCACATCAACTACACGAACATCTGCAACAAGTTCTGCAAGTTCTGCTCGTTCTATGCCAAGAAGGGCGGCCCGGCGCCGTACGAGATGGACCTCGAAGAGGTGCGTCGACGGCTGGAATGGCACGGCGACGTCCCGATCACGGAAGTCCACATGGTCGGGGGCATCAATCCCCGCCTGCCTTACCAATACTATTTGGATCTCGTCAAGACGGTCAAAGAGTCGCGCCCCGGCGTCCACGTCAAGGCGTTCACCGCCGTCGAGATCGTCGAGATCGCTAGGGTAGGGAAGTGCTCCATCGAGCAGGCGCTCGCCGATCTGATCGAGGCCGGTCTGGACTCGTTGCCGGGCGGCGGAATCGAGATCCTTTCGGATCGCGTCCACGCCGAGCTGTTCGGCAAGAAGCTTAACGGTGAGGAGTGGAAGAATGTCGCCCGCGCCGCCGCCAAGCTTGGCATGAAGCAGTACGCGACGATGCTCTACGGCATCGGTGAGACCGACGAGGAGCGGGTCGACCACCTCGTTCAGCTCCGCGAGTTGCAGGACGAGACCGGCCATTTCCTCACCATGACGCCCCTCTCCTTCCATCCCGAGGGAACGGAGCTCGAGGACATCAAGCCGCTCACTGCCGACGACGACCTCCGCAACATCGCGATCTCGCGGCTGATGCTGGACAACTTCGACCACATCAAGAGCTTCTGGATCATGAACACGATCCCCGTGACCCAGGCCGCGCTCTGGTACGGCGCCGACGACGCCGACGGCACCGTCCACGAATACGAGATCACCTACGAAGCGGGCAAGTTCGGCGATAAGACTCAAGGCCTCACCCAGCCGAACATGGTTCGGATGATCGAGGAAGTCGGCCGTATACCCATCGAGCGAGACAGCTTTTACAACGAGATTGTGCGCGAAGTCCAACCGGAGCTGGCAACCGCCGGCCCCAAGCTCACCGCGCTGCCGATGGCTCGTTAACGGCTCAACGCGGCAAAATCGACATGAGGCAGAATCGTGCGGCGTAGCCGACCGAGCGGAACAGCGACCTAGGATTTGCCCGAAACACCACCAAGTGCGCCAGATCGTCTACGTGACGACCTTTCCACCGCGTCTGCCAGGCACGATCTCCTTTGAGGAAATCCAACCGCCTCACGCCGCGTTCCTGGGCTTGGCGGAATATCTGGCCTTGCAAGACGAACAGCGGCGCGAAATGTGCCCAGGCTCCATCGAATCCAGAATAGTTGACAAGCAGGCTGCCGCTGTCTTCATAGAAGGACTGCGCCGCGACCACTTCTCCGTCGGCCTCCAGCAGCGCGACGAACGCCTTGCCCTGAGACCCAAGGGAGGCATGGATCTGCCGCAGCAAGCCCACTTGGAGCTCCGTCGGAAGGTGATGGCTACGCGGCGTGCCGGCCTCCCGAGTTCGGGCGTCGTGCAGTCGGATCAGGTGGTCCAGCGCGATGTCAAGCTCGGGTCCCTCATGCACCGTGCGAACCTGCCATCGATGGCCCCTACGCTCGAGCAGCCTCGGGTAGTAGGCCAGGTTGTCGCGCATCGACTTGGAGAGTTGCTTCCGATACTCGTCCCAGGTGTCGGGCAGGTCGACCACCGTCGGGCCCTTCTTCACCTTCACCGGCAGGCAGAGGCCACCAGCCGACTTCCGCGCCGCCTCATAGTCCTTACCGTAGTGAGAACCCAGGCCTCGGAGGATGAGGACGTCCCACTCTTTCAAGGCGCGCAAAGACTGGATCGCCGCGTCGAGCGACCGCGAAACATGGCCCGGCCGGAAGAGCGCGATCGGCTCTTCGGTCATATCGTCCGGGCCGAGCCAGCCGTTGTAGCCGACGGGCCTCAATCTCCTTAGACCAAAGGACAGTGGGCCGACGCGCTCGGTGAATAGCGGGAGGATCGCCAGCACTTGGCTTTCGTCGCAGACCACGGCGAAGACGGCAAGCGCCCCGACTCCGAAGGTGGCGAGCCAGGCTTCGACGTAGCGCCAGTCCGTATAGGGCGAAGGAAAGGGAAGACTGGCCCGAAGCTCGTCCCACGAGTCGCGAAGGGCAGCGATCGCCTCTTTGGCCGTCACGAGGGTGCATACGAGCCCGTTCGACGGCCGCGAGGTCGCCTTCTCGCGAGGCACAGCTTCGCCGCTAGTCACTAGGTATTCAACACAGGCAGTCTTGCTTAGTTCCGAAGATATGTCTCATTTCCGGTGAGCAACATGAATGCGGTAACGTCCCGCAAGATGTCGTCGCACCACACGCTCCGACCCGGAAAAGAGCTGCCACAGGGCCTAAAGATCGGATGTGCGGTGATTGCTCTTGTCGCTGTGGTGGGC
Organism: Fimbriimonadales bacterium; assembly: GCA_038238735.1. Classification (GTDB taxonomy): domain Bacteria; phylum Armatimonadota; class Fimbriimonadia; order Fimbriimonadales; family Fimbriimonadaceae; genus JAFDWR01. Next base: position 4,299 of record JBBSFL010000067.1, read on the forward strand.
ATCGTCTATGAATCTAAATCGTCATGCGGCGAACAGCTAGCTAACCTACCGAAGAGCCTTCGCGGTGACGAAGCAGGCTCGCGCGAAGGCGGCTTGGTCGAGGAGTTCGACTCGGGTGCCCTGCGGTGGCAGTGGGGCGTTCCACCGTGATGGGTAGTAGCCCTCCGCAGTCCGTGTGTGCTCGTGAAGGTATTCGAGCGCGCCGGCGATTTCGGGCCAGGGGATAAGGTCTTGCTTGGTGGCTGGCTTTACGTAGGTCCAAGCCTCGACGAGCAGGTGCGCGAAGCGGCCCTCGTCGGCGAGCTTCCCGTCGACCAGCCATTTTCTGAGGCTCGCCTTAGTCATCGCTATCGCGTCTACTCGGTAGCCTCGGTTACGCGTGAGGGTGAAGAGCTCGCACGCCGAGCGGATCATGAGGGCCGTGTTGTAGGACCACTTCGTGCGTTCGATCTTGCCGCCCAGGTTCACGTTGTCCCACATCAGATAGTCGCTGGGGTCTCGGAGGGTTCGCTTGGTCCAGGCGTAGAGATCTGCTGCCTTGGCGAGGAGGCGGCGGTCTCGGTGGAGGCGGTAGACGGCGAGGCAGGCAGCCGCGCCGGGGGCGTTGCTGCAGGTGTTCTTGGACGCCTTGTCCCGCTCGCGCCAATAGAGGCCGCCGCCGAGCTTGGCGTCCTCGCCGCTCAGCGCGTAGTCGAGGGCGCCTTGGGCCCACTCGCGGTACTTGCGATCCTTGAGGCGCAGGGAGGTCTCGGCGAGCGCCATCACCATCCATTCGTTGTCGTCGTAGTAGCGGTCGGGTTTTTTTGGTCCTGGGAGTTCGTCGTATCCCGGCACCGGGGGTTCAGTGTTCCAGTATCCGCGGGTCGCGGCCGCGAATTCCTTGAGCCAAGGCTTGTATTTGTCATCGATCTCGGCTGCCGAGTTAAGGGCGGAGAGCCAGACCCCGCAGCTCCAGTTGAATGCGATCGTGTCCAGCGGCTTACTGGGCGTGAAGGACTCGGCGTACAGGCTCTTGTTTCCGGGCAAGAGGAAGTCGCGCCGGATCGTCTCAAGGGCTTCCGACCCCCAGCTTTCGAGCTTGGCGGCGAGGTCCCGGTGTGACAGGGAGGTCAGGGTTGCGGCGATCAGTCCGATCATGGCCTACACCGTAGCACCCCCGGCCCGCGAACAAAATCACAAATCACAGCTTAGATGTCCGGGCCTTGTCGTGCACTCTAAATCGTATTTGGCAGGCGAGCGGAGCTTCGACAGATACGCACTGAGCTCTCCCCAGGCGAGGCTATGGGGCTGGCAAATTGACCGGAAGGGGCGCAATTGCTGATCCTTGGGAACGGGACGCGGGCCGGGTTGGTTATAGGTTCCGAGAGGTACACTCCGCCCGCCCATGCTCTGGGGAAAACGCGATCTTCGCGACACGTTCGAGAGACAGGCGGAGAAGGTGTTCCCCTCGGTCTTCGGTACGGCGTTGCGTCTTACTCGGTCGCGCGAGGAAGCTGAAGATCTCGCTCAAGAGGCGATCGTGCGGGCTTATGAGGCATTCGACCGATTCGACGGGTCGAACTTCAAAGCTTGGATGCTTCGCATCGTGACGAACCTGTACATCAACAAGTACCGGCAACGTCAGCGAGGTCCGCAGCTTCAATCGTTTGAAGAGGAAGGCGTGCACGAACCGGCGGCCGGCGAAAGCGAGATACCGGATCGGCTGCTGTTCGACGAGAAGCTTGGCGCGGAAGTCGAGGAGGCGCTGGGAAAGGTGCCTGAGGATTTCCGTTTGGCGGTGATCCTCAGCGACCTCGAACAGCTGTCTTACCAGGAGATCGCGGACGCGACGAATGTGCCGATCGGCACGGTGCGGTCGAGGATCGCACGGGGCCGATCGATTTTGAGGAAAAATTTAGTGGACTACGCAATGAGAGAAGGCTTTATCAAGCAAGGTGCCGGAAATGATTGATCGAGAACTTCTATCGGCTTATGCGGACGGGGAAGTCACCGCCACGGAGCGCGCCCAGATCGAACTGGCGCTGAAGACCGATTCGGCGGCGGTGGAGCACCTGTCGTCGATGCGGGCGACCAAGCAGTTCGTCGCCGAGCACGCTCGGCCGGTCGAGAACGACGAGCTTTGGAGCACATGCGTCAAGCGATTAGGCGAGCTCGACCGGACGAAGAAGGTCGAAGGCTTCGTCGGCAAATACGCTTGGGGCTTGTGCGCTCTGTTTTTCTGCGTGATTGTGACGGGAGGGATGCTGCGCAAGCTGAATCCGAATTCCGTGCGGACCGGGCAGGTCGCGAGCTATGTTTCGGGACTCGCTGGCGGTTGGTCCCGGCCTCCAGCGGCCCCTCAGGGCCAGCGAGAGTGGGTCGAGCAGAAGCTCGGGCGGATGGGCGCGGACATGCAGCCCGATCATTTCGATGTTGTGGCCTGCCAGGAAGGTCTCGTCGACAACCACCGCGTGGTGCGGCTTTTGATGCGGGACTCGGTCGGCGTCGTTGAGATGGTGGTCGTTTCGAACGTGGACACGATCGACGGCGGCGAAGCGATGGGCAATTTCCACGCGGGCACCTTGAACGGAGCGAACTGCGTTGCTTGGAGCCAAGACGGCAGCGCGGCGTTTTTGATGGGCGACGCGAACCAGCGGACGCACCAGGATTTGGCGCGCATCGCGACAGCCATTTGCCCCCGGTAAGGTCTTTCGAATGGTGCGACTGAAGACGCACTGACGCGTGATGGTTGCGCGATAAGATTGTCTTGTGGATCGTGAGGCGGTTTTGGGTCGACTGGACTTCGAACGTCGGACCCTGGCGCCTTTTGGCACCTCTGCCGAGATGCTTCCCTTGCTAACCAGGGTGCGGTCTGCCGACGGTGGTTGGTCGGGGGTTTTGTGGTCTTCCTTTGCCTCTGCGGATCTGGATTCCGCAATTCAGGCGGAGATCGATATCCATCGAATGTGGCGAGGGGTTCGAGTGGAAGGTTTACGGGCACGATCAGCCTCCCGATCTGTTGGATCGCTTAGCTTTGGCCGGATTTTCGGTCGGCCCCTGCGAGGCGGTTATGGTGCTGGATTTGGACGCGTTTTCCGTCGACGTGCCTCGCGATGTCTGGGTGCGCGAGATTCAGACCGACGAGGAACTTGCCACTTACTGTTCTATTGCGACGGACTCTTTCGGCGAGGAGCCTTCGGGTTCGATTACGGAGATGGCTTCGGCCTTGCGAGATAATTCCACCGACGTTCTCGGGTTCTTGGCAGGGATCGGAGACGATACAGCAGGGGCGGCTCGGATGTATACGAACAGATAGAGCTGGTTCGCCGGCTTGTATGGAGGTGGGACGCGGCCGGAGTTTCGGGGCCGCGGGGTGTATCGGGCGTTGGTGGCTGCTCGTGCCCGTCGGGCGGCCGAGTTAGGCGCCCGGTTTTTGTTGGTCGACGCCTTGCCGACGAGCCGTCCGATTTTGGAGCGTCTCGGGTTCGGACACCCGAGGGACACTTGGGCCTGCGATTGGAACCCGTAGAGAATGTGTAGTCGCACCTACGTGCGTGGGGATGGCAGGGGCGACAGGATTCGAACCCGCGACCTATGGTTTTGGAGACCATTGCTCTACCAACTGAGCTACACCCCTGCGAGGACATGCATTTTACTTCATGCGGACCCGCGGAGGGAATTCTGGCAAAGGTTGGGCGGTTTAAGCCAGAATGAGGCTAATGCGCCGGGTGTTCGCCCTCCTGCCCCTTCTCCTTCTCGCCACCTTCGGCTGCAACAAAACAGTTGCACCCGGGGGCCGGTCCAAACCGCAGATCGCGCGGAGCTCCATTAGCCTCTCGCCAAGCTCGACAGAGCTTTTGGCTGCTTACGGCCAGGACTACCCGCTGATCGGCAGAACCGGAAGCGACAATTACCCGCTGAACATCAAGCCCGTCGAGATCGTTTGCGGCGTGAAGCCCGACTACGAGAAAATCGCCCATCTTCGCCCGGGCATCATCGCTTACGACAGCTCGCTGTTCACCTCGGCCGATATCGACAAACTCAAGCGATTTCCCTGCCAACTGGTCGACTTGAACGCCGCGACAATCGACCAATTCGCGGACAAGCTTTATGACCTCGGAAAGCTTCTGCACGCCGAGACACACATCTCCGAGTATGTGGACAACATCATCTCCGCCCGAACGAGCGGCATGGCCGATCCACTTCCGGCTTCGGAGAAAGTGGCCATCTTACTGCCCGACCCGGCGGGACTCGGCCTATTAGCGGGCGCCGATTCCTTTCAAGCCGACATCGGCAAAGCGGCAGGCGGCACAATCGTCGGGCCACCGGGGGACAAGTTCGTGAGCGTAAACCCTGAGGCGTTCCTCCAGATGAACCCCGATATTCTCGTCATCGCGACAACCAAGGAGGCGGGACCGAAGGCCGTCGAGGCGCTCATGAAGGATCCACGATGGCAGTCCGTGAGGGCGATCAAGAACAAGAAGATTATCGTCTTGGATCAGGACGTCGTGTTGCGGAGAGGTTCGCGCGTCGATAAGTTCATCGACTCGCTGCACCGTCAGTTGAAGGCGATAGGTTAAACGATGAATCGTGCAGAGATTGGAGTTTTTGGCGGATCCGGCTTTTATAGCTTGCTTGAGAATGTTCGGGCGGTGAAGGTGGACACGCCTTACGGGCCGCCGAGCGATTCGGTGTTTTTGGCCGATGTCGAGGGGCGTAAGGTTGCGTTCTTGCCCCGTCACGGGCGGTTCCATACGATCCCGCCGCACAAGATCAACTACCGCGCGAACGTCTGGGCGATGAAGTCGCTAGGCGTGGAGGCGATCATCTCGCCGTGCGCGGCGGGCTCGCTGCAGGTACACGTGGCGCCGGGTTCTTTCGCGGTCTGCGACCAGTTTGTGGACCGGACGAATTCTCGGGCGGACACCTTCTTCGACGGGCCGATCGTGAGCCACGTTTCTCCTGCGGAGACCTACGATCCGGTGCTTCGCAAGCTCGCGGTGGATACGATCCGGGCACTTGGGATCGAGTGCCACGATGGCGGCACCGTGGTGGTCATCCAAGGCCCTCGGTTCAGCACGAAGAGCGAGAGCAAGTGGTTCCACGACGCGGGATGGGAGGTCATCAACATGACCCAATATCCAGAAGCGTATCTTTGCCGCGAGATGGGGATGGCGGTGGTCAACATTTCGCTGATCACCGACTATGACAGCGGCGTGCATGCGGGCGCGGAAGCGGTGAACGCGATGAGCGTGCTCGAGGTGTTCGAGAAGAACGCAGCGAATATCAAAAAAGTCGTTTTGGACATGATCGCCAAGTTTCCTGCCGACCTAGATTCCCTGGGGGCAAAAGAGGCTTTGACATTCAGCCGGGGCGACGGGCATGCGGCGACCGACGAAGACATTCGAATTTTTGAAGTTTTGGAGTAATCGATGATCCTTGCCGGCGTGCTTGCCTTGTCATTGGCTCGGGTTCCTAACGTCCCCTCTTGGGTTCAGGCCGAACCTGTCGCGACCTACCGGCTTGCCGGGCAGGACGTTGCGATCACTTTGCCCGCGGGCGGGGAAGTGCCCGCCACCGAACCGACAGTGAGCCTGGGCGGCTGGAATTATCTGCTGGATCGAGAGGGAACTCCGATTCAGAAAATGCGGGGCCAGGGTGGTTGGGCCGAGGTCGGCGAGCTTTACCAGGAGGCCAAGGCCAAGTGGACGGCTCAGACTCCGGTCTGGCATGTGAAGGTCGTTCTGTTTACTCGGACAGACATTCTCGACAAGACAGCCGACGGGGTGCTTCGCCAGCGGCGAACTTCGCTTGGCGGTAAGGCGCGGGACGCGGCGATGCAGGATATCGGCAGGTTCTTGGTTGCGGCGGAAGCGGCGGCGGCGGGCGATGCGCGGGTTGTCGCCGACGTCGAGATCGACACCGATCTGCTCATGGCGGACGCTCGCCTGGGTGAGGGGAAGGTGATCGGCAAGGCACTCGTGGATCGAACGGTCCGCGCGCGAACCAACGCGGGCGGATACGTCGCCGATGACAAGATTTTTCGCGGTCCTTACCAGTCGGTTTTCGTCCTTCATGCGGGCTTGACGCCGGGCCTAGTGAGATCAAAGGTGTTTGGCGCTCCTATTTCGAGCTTCTCGATCTATGACGCCGAATGGCTCAGCGCTCCGTCCTTGCCAGAGGCGATGCTGAGCTGCTGGGCCGCGGACTTGACCGAGAAGGTTGCGCCGTCTCGGGAGATGGGGCGGGTGAGCCGTTTGGAGATCACCGAGGCAATGTCGAGCGCGCTGAACTCGGCGCCTTGGATCTCTTCGATGCCCTCCATTGGCGAAGGGAAGCCGGCACTCGCCGGCACTTGGGCGGAGGCGTCGAAGTCGCCGTTCGCCTCGCTTCGGCGAGTCGCGCTTCCCCTTTCTCCGTCCGCGCCTGGGTTGCCGAACTCGGGCGTGAGTATTTTGAAGCGCGACAGCGACTATTTCGTGGTGGCCCCGCTGAGCCTGGCGGACCTGGTCGCCAGTTCGACCACAGGCCTCTCCCCTCTCGGCTGGTCGGTTTCCGGAAATCAGCCCGTTGTCGTTTTCTCGAGCTCCGCGCCGATAGCAAGTACCGCCTATGAGATGCTGGGGCTCGCGGGGAAGGCGCAGCATGCGGAGGCGATCCATACCCACCTGCCGATCGGTTCGCTCTTGCTGACGCCCACCGCGAACTATCCGACTCAACTTGGAGATGATCCCGATCACGGCCGAACCTTGACGGTTACCGAAATCGGCGACGTTCGCGCGGGACACGGCGTGTTGCCGACCGAGGGAGACGCCAAGGGCGCGATCCTGCGGTTCGATGTGAAGAGCACGAGCAAGGATCCGATAGTGGTTGTGGTGCAGGGCACCAAGGGACCGATCGAACTGGTGCTGGGCGTTCCCGACATGCAGCCTTCGGATTCCACCGACCAGCTGAAATCTCTTCCGCTGGCCTTCAGGGCAGACGGGACCTGGCAGACGATTCAGGTCGACTTAACGGGTCAGGCGGATCCGGGCTCTCTTCTTCTGATCGCTCCTCCAAATACAGCTCGATTCTACGAAAGGCGGCAGCTCGACCCAGTTTCCTACACCTTCGCGAAGGCGACTTGGGCCGGCACGCTGGATGGAGCCGCCACACCGGCGGCCACGGCCGTGCCGGACGCGCTGGTGAGAGCCCGGACGGCGGCGACCGCCGATCCGAAAGCGCTTGCGACGATGCTGGACGACAGGCTCGATATGGTGACGATAAACGTTGCCTCCCGATACCAAAAGATCAAGAGTCCAGAGGCCGAGCCTGCGTTGATTAAGCTGGCGGGCAGCGCTAATCCGAGGGTGTCTGAGCAAGCAATCGCGGCTTTGGCGTTCCAGGGCACCGACGCTTCGCGAACGGCGATTCGAAATATCTTGGACAACTCCCCGTTCGACCCGGATCGCGTTGCGGCGGCAGAGGCCTTTGCGGCGGAAAAGAGTCCAAACGCGGCGGGCGCGATTTCCCGCTTGTGGGCGGCTCGAAGCTGGCAAGCTCGTCTGCGAGCGACGGAGCTGATCGCGGCCCTTCCCGGCGACGATCCCAAGATCATCCTCCTAACGTTCCTACAACAGATTGAACCGGAGGTTCGGCTTTCGACGACTCTACTTGCCGATCCGAAGTTCTACAAAGCCTGCGACCGATTCCTTTGGGATGCCGTGAACGATCCTTCTGACGCGGTTCGTGCGGCGAGCTATCTTCAGCTACTGAAATCTACGGTCGCCAAGTATCACGATGAGGGTCGAAAAGGGATCGGAGACGACAGCGCCGCCGTCCGGCTGGAAGTCTTGCAGGCCATCACGGCGAAGCCCCTAGAGTCGGATCGCGCTACTTTGCGACAAGCCGTGACGGACAAGACGTCGTGGGTTCGTGCGGAGGCCCTGCGCGGGTTCGCCCGCCTTGGCGGAGACGTCCAGGTCGACGAAATCGCAAACGTGCTGAAGGATGACCACATGGATGTGCAACTTGCTTTAGTGGAACTTGCC
>JBBSFL010000068.1:0-12296 GCA_038238735.1 Fimbriimonadales bacterium
AGCCGCTGCGTTCGCTTTAATCGTTGCAAGCTGGGCATTCTCGTCCTCGGTTCGGGGAGTCTTAAGCGACAAGGCTCGATACTTCTGCGCCTCGTCCACGTTCATAACTGGATTTTCCGAAACGAACTGGAGCATTTCTTTTCTAGCCGCGCTCAATTTGTCAATATCTGCCTGGCTAGACTTACCGAAATCGCTAGTGGTCACCAGCTTCGACACATTCACGACTCCGACCTTCTCGGCCGTTCCTTGGAAGCCGCTCGCGAACAGGACCGCAATGAAAGCGGCGGCTATCGTCCAGCCAATCTGGTGGATTCTGCTGTTCATTTTCATCACTTCTTGTTCATCGCCTTTTTCACGTCTTCGGTCACGTCGTTCTGCCCGAAGGGGGCGACGTCCTTGATAAAGATCAAGTTAAATCCCTGATTCTTACCAATTTGTTCGATGGCAGCTCGGGCGGAATCCTGGTTCGCCTGGGTCGCCTTGTCCTGTAGCGCCTGCAGTTCGTCGGAGAATTGCTGACGCCATTGGCCGATGAGCTGCCCCAGAGCCTGCACCCTCTTGCCGTAGTCATCCAGGGCTTGGCGATCGGCGGGCGTGGGATTCTGTTTTTGCTGAAGAGCTCGGAACGTGGAGTCCGCGGCTTTCACGTCGTCCTTCATTTTGTTCAGCTCGGCGGTTTCGGCTTGGATCGGCTGAGGCTTCAGCGTCAAATCCTTGAAGCGTGTCGCCTGCGCTACTGTGAACACCGGGTAGGTGTTCATGAAGTCGAGAAGGTCGCCTCGCTGCTTGAAAGCAGCTTGAAGGTCGTCGTTGTTCTTCTTGTAGAGATCCGAATCCGTAACGGCCTTGGCGACGTCGACGACGCCGATCTTATTGTCCGCGGGCGCAAAGCCAGGGGCGATGAAGAACGTGGCGAGACCTCCCGCCACGATCCATCCTAGTTTTTCAAATCGAAGGTTCATGTTCTTATTTAGAAAGACGTCCCAATCTGGAAGTCAATGCGGCTCTTTCCGCGTTCGTTGAAACCAAGGTCGAGTCGAATCGGGCCGAGCGGAGTGCGGAAGCTGACTCCCGGACCGAATCCGAAATGGAACCGCGGGGATGCCGACTGGGTGAACGAGTTCACCGTCGCATATCCGCCCCAAGCTCCGCCGTAGTCGAAGAAAGCGATCAGGTTGAAAGTCTTCTGAATCGGGTGGCGATACTCGGTATTGAGAAGGAACTGATTCCGGCCCCAGAAGCGGTCGTCCTGGTAGCCGCGAAGCGAGTCCACGCCACCGGCGAAGAACTGCTCGAAGAATGGCACGGTTCCATTGATGAATCCATAACGAGCTCGGACCGCCAGCACCTTTCTCGGCGCGGTGAGATCGTCGAGCGGCCGCGCCTTCTGTGGCGAGAAGTAGGCTCGGTACTCGAACTGCGTCTTAGTCCAAACGTTCGTTCCCAGCAGCGTGCTGTCCTGCGCCTGGCCGCCGATTTCGGTGATGCGGCTCACGCCTGGAGTGATGCTCGCCTGAGCCCAGTAGCCGCGAGAGGCGTCGTTGTCGACGTCGCGGTGGTTGCGGGTGAGGGCGAAGGTGAGGGCCGCCGTGGTTCCATCCTGGCGAATGAAGTCGGCGCTGGAGGTCGCGGACAAATTGCTGGTTCGCACGTTCTCATAACGAGCCGAGATGCTTCCGAAGGTCTTGATGTCACCGAGGGGGCGCGAGAGACCAGTCGAGAAGCCGGTGCGGCGCTCGAAATAGCGATTGTCGTTCGTCGGGGTGCTCGAGCCACCCAGGCCGGTTCCGGCGAAGCGATATACGAGTCGACTGTAAACCGAGAAATTGAAAGAGGTGTCGCGGTTGTCTACGAACGGATTGCTGTAGTTGAACGTGACGCTTGGACCGCCGCCGCTCGTCGACTGCAGAAGATCGACGCCGACCGACTGTCCGGTTCCCCTCCAGTTCGTATCCGACAAGCGGACGAATCCGGCGAAGGAGCTCTGGGGATCGACCTGGAGACCGAATCCGAAGTTACCGGTGCGAGCCTCTTTCAGGTCCACCGCGAGATCGATCTGGCCGGCTTGCGGCTCGGTGTTGGAAGGCTTGATCGAGTCGAACCACTGGGTCGAGAGCATGCGGCGAAGGTCATCGCCCCACTTCTGTTCGGAGAACGGCTCGCCAGGCTTGGTCTTGATCAAGTGCCGGAAAACACTGGGCTTGGTTCGGGTCGGGCCAAGGATGTCGACCTTGCCCACCACCAGCTCGATGATTTCGACGTTGATCGTGCCGGGCGATTCGGGAAGAGGTCCGAAGTCGCTGACCTCCGCGAACAGACCCTTCTTCGTGTACAGGTCGTGGATCTTCTTGCTGCTGGGCTGGACTTGGCGGCGATTGAAAACTTCTCCGGCCTTAAGGTCGATGGCCTTCAGAATCACATCGGTCGGGATCGCCTTATTTCCTGTGACGCGAATCTCCTTGACCACCGCGAATTCCTGAACGTCGACGGTCACGTCATAGCTGCCATCGTCGTTGAGCCGGGCGCGGGGATCGACTGCGGCAAAGAAGCCCATCGCTTCGAGAAGCGTGCGATCGCCATCGAGAGTCGCCTGCACGAACGGCTGGCCGACTTTCGTGCGCATCGTGCCGGTAATCGCTTCCGTCGAGATGTGCTGGTTGCCCGAGACATGAATGCTCTTGACAACGCCTGCTTGTCCGAAAGCGCACACCGTCGCCATCGTCAGCAGGGCCAAAAACCAGATGCGGATGCTCAAATACTCCTCCTGAATCGTTACGGCCCTCCGTGGAGCCATGCCGAGCCTTCCAGCCACTTTACCTGTCCCCTTGCGGGGGCCAAGTCGACGGCCACCCTAATAGAAGTGCGAGGTCACAGGGCGTTACGCAGCGGGTTTGCTTTTAGGTTCCGCTCGGAGAACGCTAGAACCGGAATCCGTACTCGATCGAGAGCTTGAACGGATGGTCTTGATCGGCGCCGATACTGAACGTAAATCGCCGAAGTTTTGCAGATCGATAGCTAAGCTCCAGGTCGTATTGAGTCTTCAAGCCGGGGATCGGCTGGGTCAACTGCCGACTGCCGACGATCGTGAAGTCTTTGCCCAGAGCTTTGGCGAAAGCGATGCTTGCTTGGTTGTTCAGATCGTAAGTGAGCGTCAGCGATTCGAGCCCAAGCGCCTCGCCGATCTTGCCCGTAATCGGGTCGAGCAAAGACGGCAGCGCGAAGCCGGCGAGCGCGCTGCGGATGCGACTCTCCGTTTGCCCGCCCGACCCGATCGTCGTGAGCCCCCGCAAGGTATCCGCTTGCCCGATCATGGCCAGAATCTGATCCTGATTGAGATCGGGAGGGTTCGAGGTCGCGGTCAAGTTGAGCCCGCCGTCCTGCAGCAAGTCGCCGTGAATCGACATGCGAATGTCGTAGAGCTGGGGCCGATCGTTCATGCCCTTTGCAGTGACCCGGGTGCGGCCCTCAAGGTCCACGTCGATGCGCGCGTCCCGGCCGTCGGGCGATCCCGGGTGGAAGCTGGGTTTGACCGTTCCATCCGGCTCCAGAGTGACCTTCGCGGTCGGAAGCCGGAACGTTCCCTTTTGAACGACGAGATTGGCCGACAGTAGGGGCGACTTAAGCGATCCCGCCAAACTGCCCGTTCCGCCGAGATCGATGTTCGCCGCCGAGCTTCGAACGTTGAGGCTCTTCGCGATCGCTACCGAGATGTCGAACCGCGGATCGAGCGAGAACTGGGGGGAGGTGCCCGGCTTGATCTCGTCCGTCGGAAGCACCACCTTCCCGTTGGCGAGCGCGGCTTTGCCCGAGATTAAGGGCGACGAGAGGCTGCCTCCCAGATTTAGTTGGCCGCTGGCCACGCCCGAAACTCGCCCCTTACCGGGAGTCACCTCATCGATGTTCAGGGCTTTCACCATCAGGACGCCCGAGAGCGGGCTCGCCCAAAGCTCGTCCGGCGGTCCACCCTGCAGCTCTTCGATCAGCCTTCGAACTCCCGGCGTCTTGGCCAGCGCGTCGAGCGTTAGGCTGCCTCCTTTATCTGCCGCCGCCCCACCAGACACTTTAATGTCGTCGCCCACCAGGTTCAGATCCATTCGAACGTCGTGGAACCGGTCCGAGAAGCCCTGGAAGCCCAACCGGCTAGCGACCAGATTAATCCCGCCCTCGTAAAGGAGGTTGTCCCATGGCCCGTGAATTCCGATGTGGCCCACCAAATCGCCATCCGTCTTCGCCGCATCGAGGCCCGGAATCAGGGCTTGCAGGGTCTGAATCTTCGTCGAAGGAAGATCGATCCCGACCATGAGCGGCGAGTTCTCAGGAATCTTGAAGGGATAGAGAAGCGGCACGTTCGCGGTCACTTTTCCCTCCAACCCGCGAAAAGTCATGCGACCCGTCGCGTCGATGCCGCCGCGATAAATCCCGTCCGGGCTGAGAGTCGACTGGTGGACGTCGATGGAATAGAGGTCGAAGGCAAAGTCCGGGATGGTGGAGACTTCGCCATCCGCCCCCACGACCCCCAAAGGCGTGCCGATCGAGTTAATCGAAGCATGAAAAGCAGGGTCCCGCGACGACCCGGAGCCCAGGACATTGACCGTGACTTTGCCCCGGAGGGCGGCCAGCGAATCCGACGCTAATCCTAAAATGCTGAGATCGAACTCCGACAGATCGGCGTCGAGGGCGAGTAGCCTGTTCGGATCCACGGAACCGGAAGCCTTGAGATTCCCCGCTGGTCCGTTCCAAGCGACCTTAACGTTCTCATATTTCTCGGCAACGCGTTGTCCCGAAACCTTTAGCTCGCCAGTCTGGCGGCCCGAAACGGTCAGATCGGTCACGTCGAGCGTCTGGAGGTCGACCGCCGGATTCTTTGCGGGTCCATGAAGGGAGGCCTCCACGTTGAGGGTCCCCTCGGTGCTCCTGAGCAACTGAAGGACGTTCGGCGGCAGGTCGGTGTAGAACCTCCGTGTCGCGCGATACACCTGAAAAAGCGGTGTATTCGCCACTAAGAGCTTCGCCTCGAAGTTGTCAGTGTCGCGATCGTAGGCAAAGTGGTCGATGCGCTGATAGCCATCCAGGTTGCCAACCTGGGCAGAACCTTCGATGACCGAGCCGTGAGCCGACAGGTCGAAATCACCGCCGCCGAGTTGGGTGTCGTTAAAAGCCACTCCGTCGAAGTCGCCCTTGGCGTTGCCGGTGACCGAACCATCCGGCGCAATGTGCACCGCGGCCGTCCCACTCATCTTGCCGTCCAGCCGACCCGAGTCCGGAGGCAGGGCCGCCAGCTTCGTCAGGCCCAAGTCGGTCAAAACAAGGGAAAAATCACCCGTCTTATGGGTCACGTCGTAGGTGCCGACAGCCGAAACCGTTCCATCGAACAGGCTCGCGGAGAGATTCTCCAGGGTCAGCGCGTTGTCCCGCAGCTGTACGGTGGCGGCGATTCGATTCATCCGACGGCCTTGATAAAACAGATCCGATCCCTCGGCTCTTGCGCTCAGTCGAGGCGATTTCAACGTTCCTCCGACGGTGACGCTCGGCAGATCGACGAGCCCGACAACGTCCTCTCCCAGAAACTCGCTCGGTTGAAGATCGGAGACTTCAAACTTGCCGCCGAGGAGTCCATCCCGATATCGGTAGGTGAGGTTTCCGCGGGCCTCGGTGGGGCCTTGCTGAGCGACGAAATCCGTCAACCGAGCGATGTGACTATCCGAGTCCACGTGGGCTGAAGCGAACGGCACCATGTGTCCGTGGTAGCTGAGTCCGTACGCCTGCAAGTCGCCATAAGCGCGGGGATTTTTCAGAGTCCCGTCGATCCGGCCCTTGAAGCTCCCGGCTCCTTCGGCCCCCTTCAGAAATGGTGCGAGCGTCAGGTTCGCGGCCTGCAGGCGCATACCAACGCGCTGATCGTTTCCGATCTGTCCGTCGACGACCAGCGTTCCTTTGCCCGTTTCCGCCAGACCCCGGGTCAGGATCAGCACCTTATCCGCGTAGCGGCCGGAAGCTTGGAAGCGGCCCTTCACCTGGTCTTTGTAGGACGCTGTTCCATTCGCCTGGAAGTCTGCTTGGGGCGAGGTGGTGGTGCCGGCCAAGAGCACGCTCGCCGAAGCGAGGCCGTTTATGCCCGTCTGCTTGAACCTGGACGCCACCGAGCGGAGGTCGACCGTCGGCGATGAGAACACTCCCGCAAGCTTGTGGTCCTTCAGCCCGATGGCAAGCGATCCTGAAACCAAATTTCCGTGCCAGGAGGCGGTCATCTGTCCCAGACGAACCCGGTCCCGGTCGACGTGGAGGAGCAGCTTCGGATTCGAAAGGGCTTCGCCGTACGCAACGCCCGAGGTTCCTTCAAGCGCCCCCTCGACAGTTATTCCGCGCGGGTTGTCGTATGCGATCCAGCCGGCGTAGTGGGCATCTCTAACCTGAATTTCCCTCGGAATCAGATTTCGAAGCCACTCCGGCGATTGCGCGACGCTTGCAGACCTTAGATCGACCTTGGCTCCAACCTGGACGCCCCCTTTCCATCTCAGGCTGCCATCAAACGATCCCGCAAGACCGGATGCCTGAGCGGTTCCTTTACCGGCGAGGCCGGCTTCCCCTATGACTCCATCAAAGTTAGCGCGTTCAAACTTATAGTTATCATACGACAGGTTGGTGCCATGCGCGGTCAGTTGCAGGCTGAAGCTGAGAGCCTTGTTTTTGGGCAGCAACATAGAGAAAGGTCCCGCGGCCCGAAGACTCGCGGCATGGAAATGGGTTATCGATTCAAACTTGCGCCCCTCCGGGGTGAATCGGAAATGCTGCAGCAAAGAACCGAGATCTAGTCCTGCCGAGTTACCTCTTACGTAGAGTCCTTCCGCCGGCACGTTTTGCAGCGATGCTGAGATGTGGCCCACCTTATCTAGGGTCCCGGAACCGCCAGCGATCCACTCGTCGCCGACTCCGTCGACGGAAAACCGCTCGATAAGGGCCTCCTGACGGTAATCCTGACTGCCGGTGCCGTCGATCAGAACCAAATGCGAGCTATCGGCTCGAACGCTGAAGGCCAACTTGCCAGCCGGACCTTGGGACTTAGGGAGGAAATCCTGTATCTCCAGCCGTCCCGAACGGGTGCGGCGAACATACGCCTCGCTGCCAAAGAGCGAAACCCGAATCGGCTCGGTTTCCGAGCGATTCAGGAGAATGCCGGAGGCACTGAGTCGGGCCGCTTTCGCGATCACGCCATTCGGGCCCTTCACCTGAGCGTTGAAGACGTATAAGTTTCCGCTCTGAATATTGTACGAAAACGTGTCAGCCGTTAGCTCTATGTTTCCGCCTGGAGACTTGTAATCAAACCGAATCGGAACGTTCGGCGATGTGAGTGTATCGAAGCAATTGAAGAGGTACGAGCCGCCAAGAATCGTAAGGCCGGTCATTGGGCCTGTGAGGGTGACGAATCTAAGAGCCTTTGACCAAGCCGCGATAGAACTGCCTCTTTCGGGGGCGGACGGGCCGCGCCTAGGCTGTTTGGACGTCCAACCGAGCCACGCGTTCCGCCATCACCTTTTTGCTGAACTCGATCGCATTGTACGACGATCGAATAAACGGGCCGCTGGCGACGAAGGCAAAGCCCATCTCCTCGCCGATCGCCTCGTACTCCTGAAAGACCGTGGGGTGGATGAATTCGTTCACCGGCAAGTGTCGCATGGTCGGGCGCAGATACTGGCCGATCGTGACTGCGTCGACGCCTGCGGCTCGCAGATCCTTCAACGTCTCGACCACTTCATCCTTCGTCTCGCCCAATCCGAGCATGATGCCGGACTTCGTGTAGATCGTTGGATCGATCTCCTTGACGGTCTTCAAGACGCCGAGCGATCGGTCGTACTTGGCCTGTGGGCGGACGACGGTGTGAAGCCGTTCGATGGTCTCGATGTTGTGGTTGTAAATCTCCGGATGGGACTTGCAGACCGTCTCGATGCAGTCGAATCGTCCCTTGAAGTCCGGGGTCAGGACTTCGACGATCGTGTCCGGATTTTCTCCGTGCAGAGCCTCGATGGTGAGCGCGAATTGGGCCGCGCCCTGATCCCTCAGATCGTCCCGAGCCACGCTTGTGACGACGATGTGCTTCAACCCGAGGTCGGCCGCGACCTTGGCGATGTCGGCCGGCTCGTCCGGATTCACGGTCAGGCCGCGTCCCACCTTAATCGCACAGAACCCGCAGCTCCGCGTGCAGGTGTCGCCGAGGATCATAAAAGTCGCGGTTTTCTTCGACCAGCACTCGGGCAGGTTCGGGCAGCGCGCGCTCTCGCAGACCGTATGCAGGTTCTTCGCCCGCATCATTCCCTCGACCTGTTTGATCGTGTCGGGCCGGGGCATCCGGATAGTGAGCCAATCCGGGAGACGCTGCGTCATGGAGGCAGTTTACCTTTTGGGGTTATGCTGACGAACCATGACCCCGCGCAAGGTGCGACGCCTCCGTGCGCTAGTCACCCTTTGGGGGATCGCTATGGCTGCCGCGATCGTGCTTCAGGGTGGAATCAAGGGCCTACCCGGAAGCACCATGCGAGGGGTCAGCGGCGAAGAACTTGTCGCCGACGCGATCATCTGCGCAGTCGCGGTCTTCTCGCTCGCCCAGATCAATCAGCACGTTTTCTCTCGCATGCGTCGGGCTCCGCTGTACGTCGTCGCGCCCGTAGGAGCGCTTCTCTATCTTGTCGTGATCCTCGGATCGAGCCTTTTGACGATCATGTTGCTCGTCGGCGTCGTCACCCGCCAGCCGGAGCAGGTCTGGCGCGTGATTGGACGCTCCTTAGAGTGGGGTCCCCAGGTCGTCGCCTATCCGTTCGCCATCGCGGTCGCGGTGTCGTTTCTCTTTGAGCTTTCGCGCCGAGTGGGACCCGCCAAGCTGATCAATTGGCTGCTTGGCCGGTACCGCAACCCCCGCGAAGAGCAGCGGGTCTTCCTCCTGATCGACGTCCGAGGCTCGACCCCACTTGCCGAAAAAATGGGAGCGCTGCAATTCAGCTTCCTCATCCGGGACATCTTCGACGATTTGACAGATCCCGTGCTGGATACGGGCGGCGAGGTCGTCGACTATGTCGGCGACGAGGCGATCATCTCTTGGCGGCTGAAGCATGGCACGGAGGGGGCAAGCGCCCTGCAATGCTTCGCCCTTTTCAAAGCCGCCATCGCGGCGAGAAGCGCCTGGTATTCGAAGCGCTACGACCTGCTCCCAACCTTCCGAGCCGCGATCCACGCCGGAACGGTAGTCGCCACAGAGGTAGGACAGCTCCGAACGGAGGTCACCTTCCACGGCGACGCCCTGAATACGGCGGCGCGGGTGCTTGGAGAATGCAGCACCCTCGAATCGGAGGTGCTGCTCACCCGCACGATCAGCGACCGCTTGGGGCCTTTCGAAGGGGCGACCTTCGAGCCGCTGGGCGAGTTCAGCCTGCGTGGAAAGGGCGAGCCCCTTGCTCTCGTCCGCGTCACGATCCCGTAAGTTCGCGGTTTCAGACGGAAGTTAGTCGAAAGGTATCCTCTGGCTTCCCATGATCATCGTGATGCGCCTCGACGCTACCCAAAGCCACATCGAATCGGTGTGCGAGGTCATCCGGGGACAGGGCGTCGAGCCGCTCGTAATGCCTGGCGAAGATCGCGTCGCGATCGGCATTCCCGCCTCGCTTTCGACCGACCAGCGCACGACCCTCGAATCCGCCATCGGGGCTTTGGATGGCGTCAGCAAGGTCACTCAGACAAGCCGCCCGTTCAAGCTCGCGTCCCTCGAGTTCAAGCCTGCCCCAACGATCGTGAAGGCGAAGGACGTCGAGATCGGAACCGGCCACTTCGTCGTGATGGGTGGACCGTGTTCAGTGGAGTCTTATGAGCAATTCAAAGAGTCTGCGGACCTAGTCAAATCCTCCGGAGCGAGGATTCTTCGAGGCGGAGCGTTCAAGCCTCGTACGTCGCCCTATTCCTTTCAGGGCCTTGCCGAGGAAGGGCTGAAGATCATCAAGCAGGTCGGCGAGGAAACCGGACTGGCGACGATCTCCGAAGTCATGAGCGGCGACATGGTGCCGCTGGTCGCCGAGTATGTGGACATTCTCCAGATCGGCGCCCGCTCCATGCAGAATTTTCCCCTCCTGATCGAGGCGGGGCGTAGCGGCAAACCGGTGTTCCTGAAGCGCGGACCCTCCGCGACGATCGACGAATTCCTACTCGCCGCCGAATATGTGCTGAATCAGGGCAACCCCAACGTGATCCTCTGCGAGCGAGGCGTGATGCCGCTCGACCGGGCGTACACCCGAAACACCCTGGACCTTTCCGCCGTTCCGGTGCTGAAGGAGTTCACCCACCTCCCGATCATCGTCGACCCGTCCCACGGAACGGGCGTGGCCAAATATGTCGCGCCGATGGCGAAGGCGGCTCTGATCGCGGGCGCCGACGGCGTGATGATCGAGATGCACCCGAATCCACGCGTCGCCTTGTCGGACGGCTCGCAGGCGCTCACCCCAGGTCAGTTCTCCGAGCTCATGTCCGATCTAAAGCGACTGGCGGAGTTCGAGGGCCTTAGCATCTAGGTTGGTATCGTGAACCTCCAATGGCCGACCTGCAGACCTTCCCCTCGGACCTGCCGCCGGACGATTCACTCCCGCAACGTCGCCAGTGGGCCGGCTGGATCTTCCTTGGGTTTATCTTTGCGGCGCTGATCGCCATCCAGGCGGCATCGTATTTCACCCGTACGCCCGGGGAGCCGCTCCGTGCCCAAGAGTCTCAACTTCGCACAATAGTTGGGGCTAAGAGTTTCGCGGGCAGTTCGCCGACGAGCGTTTCCCTCGAACCACTTCTCGCGAGCCTCTCCAAGCTAAAAGAGACCGACCCGAATGCCGAGCGACTCTGGGTGATCGCAAACTACGAGGCGCACAGTTCGGTACCCGCCCTGGATATCGACAAGCTGAAAGCTTCGAAAGTCGACGATGCCGCAAGCCTCGCCCGCCTTTATTCCGGGTCGAAGCTCACCTCCGAGCAGGCTAGGCTTCTCACGAAAACCTTTGGAGAAGATCCACGCTTCTCAACCCGCCTGGCGCGAATCCATGCGATGGAGCGAGCCGGCCTGCCCTCCGATCGCAAGTCGCTCTCCCCTCAGGGCCAGATTCTCGGAGGTTTGCTTCTCCTCCTTCTCACGGCTGGCGGCCTCGTCCTGTGGATCATCTTCCTCCTTAACAAAGGAGCCGGGACTCTCCCGGCCGAAGGGCATCCTGCCGAGCCGCTGACGATCCGACAAGCGGACGCCTTTGCTCTCCGAGCCGCCCAGCTCATGGGTTCGTTCGTAGTTATCCCTCTGCTCATTGGACGCTTCACGCCGATAGCGATGGTTGAGAAAGCGCAGTTTTTTGCCGAGGTCGGCATACTTATCGCCGTATTCCTCCTCACCCGAGTCCCCGTCGAGGGCGAGCTCATCCCCCTCAGTCGCATCGGATTCAGAAAGGATCGCCTGCCCCGCGACATCTTTTACGGCATCTGCGCGACCGCGATGAATTTCCCGATCATCATCGGGCTCGGACTCCTCGGCAAGTACATCTTTCAAGGCCTGCCCGAGGCCGAACATCCGATCCAGGTGCAGCTCGAAGGCACGCCGAGCGTGCTCCTCATCGTCTCCCTGCTCTTCGCGGCCTCCGTTGCCGCCCCCATCTTCGAGGAAGTGCTCTTCCGTGGAACTTTCCTACCCGCGGTCTCCCGCGTCGCGCGCAGTCCGGTCTGGGGCGCCGTAATCACGTCGATCCTCTTCGCCACGATCCACCCAACCGGCATTCCCGCCTGGCCCGGCCTCGCCGCCCTCGGCGCGATGAGTTGTCTACTGGCCTACCAAACTAAGTCTTTGGTCCCGTCCATGGTGATGCACGGCCTCAATAACGCCATCGCGCTGGGCATAACGATCCTCATGGGCGGCTGACGCGCCTACAATTCGTTCATGAAACGATTTCTCGCTTGCTCGCTGCTGTTCGCGACGGTCTTGGCATTCGCCGGCACGAAGTGGACCACCTACACCAACGCCCGATTCGGATTCTCGGTCCAGCTACCCTCCGACCTCAGAGGCGGCCCCGAACCGGCGAACGGCGACGGCCTCACGTTCACCGGCGGCGGTGTCACCGTTCGCGCGTATGGCGGTAACAAGATGGGCACGCTCGATGAGGAATACAACCAGCGACTCGAGTTCCTGAAAAAGGACGGCCAGGTCACTTATCGCCACAAGGGCGCAGATTTCTTCGTGATCAGCGGCAAGGTCGGTAAGAGCGATTTCTACCAACGCACCGTCGAGGGCAAAGACG
>JBBSFL010000069.1:0-12208 GCA_038238735.1 Fimbriimonadales bacterium
ATCATCGTCGACTTGCCGGCTCCTGAGTGTCCCACCAAGCCGATCATCTCGCCCGCGTTTACATGCAGGTTGATGCCATGAATGACCTCGCGCGCTTTCTCGTAACCGAAGTGCACATCCGTAAACTGCACCTCGCCCCGCATCTTCGGCATCGGCGTCGCGTCCTTCACGTTCACGATCTCTTCCGGCGTGTCAAGCACCTCAAAGACTCGCTCCGCCGCGGTCAGGGCCCGCGAAGACCAGTCGATGATCCGCTGCATCATCATCAGCGGCTGCTGCAGCATCGCGACGTAGCCGATGAACGCGGTTAGCTCGCCGAGCGACATCTTGACCGCGATCACGCTGTTTCCGCCGACCCACCACACGACGATGGTAGCGAGGGCCATGACGAAAACGATGAGCGGAAAGAAGTTCGCCCAACTCGACTCGGCGTCGTATCCGGTCTTGGACAGGTTCGTAATTCGGCGGTCGAACTTGACGACCTCGCGATTCTCGCCGCGAAATGCCTTCACAACCCGCGTGCCCTGAAGCACCCCGTTCAAGGCCCCGCCCAGGCGCGACCAGTTATGCCAGTGCCGATTCCAAACGCGCATCATACGCTTCCGGAACCAGCGGACGGATAGCAACACGAACGGCAGCGGCACGATCACCCAAATGCCGACTCGCCAATTGATCAAGAGCAGCGCCGTCGGAATGCCGATCAGCAAGGCACCCTGGTTCAAAAGGACCGGAATGCCATCGATTAGCACGTCGTAGAGCGCGCCGGTATCGTTGGTCATCCGGCTCATGATCGAGCCCACGTTCCGCCGGTCGTAGAAGTTGAGGCTCAGGGCTTGCAGCTTCTCGAAGAGCGACGATCGGATGGCCACCGCGATCTTCATGCCGAGGAACGCCACATTCCGACCCCGGGCCATCTGCACGAACATGATGAGAAGTCGCGAGGCGACCAACGCAAAGATCAGCCAAGGGAAATCGGCGGTGCGCCCCTTGCGCAACACGTCATCTACCAAGCGCATCGTCAGGTACGGCGGAGTAAGCTCGAGCAGTGTGCCCGCAAGAGTGAGGAAGGTGCCCCACCAGAGCCGGAAGCGATACGGCTTTGTGTAGCCGAAGAGCCGGGCCAGGGTCTTTCCGCGGCTGATGCAGTTCTCGCAGACGTCGCTATCTTCGGGGAGGGGTCGCGCGCACTTGGGGCAGTTGCGGACCTTATCCTCGATTTCCGGCATCGGCTCGCCCTTAAGCAGGGCTTTCAAGCGCTTTTCGGCCCCGGCGACACGTAGCGATTTGGTCGCGGTCGTGCGGATCAGCTCGACATCGACGCCCTTGTAGTCGGCGATTAGGGCCGTCGCGTCGACCAAGTCCTCGATGCGAGGGTTGGTCAAATCTTTGAGGGCATATTGAGCGAGGATGTGGCCGTCTTCGAACCTCGTAACGTTGAGGTTCGTGACCTCGAGCCGGGCATCACCAAGCGTTCCGTCGGCGCGAACGTCGCCCACGGTGACGAAAAGCGTCTCCTCCAACTCGGGAGCGCCCACGGGCGGCGTGACAGTCCCAGCCATGAAATCCCGGAGCAGGCCCAGCGACCTCGGCGACAATGACGGCGCGGACTGGAGCCTGAGTCCTCAGTTTGGCAGGTTTTTGCGCGGAAGAAACTGTCATCCTGACGAGCGAGGCGACGAGCGTTTTAAGGATTTAACCGGAAGCACCCATCGTTCGTAGTAAGGAGCACCAAATACGGTCAGGTGATTCCCTGCGGCGCACTTCTCGCCGCCTTCGTTCAGGCTGACCGATTAACGTCCCAAAATCGCGTCCATCGCGTTCGACGTGTTCGCAATCCGCACCATCGGATGATGTCGGTAGCCCGGAATCATCTCCGCAACCACTGCGCCCTCATAACCAATCTCCCCAATTGCCGATTTGACCGCGGGCCAGTCGACGTCACCTTCCAGTAGGTCGACAAACCCGTCCGCCGTTCCCACCGCCCGCCGGTAGTCCTTCAGATGAATGCCGACGACGCGGGGTCCCAAAATGCGCAGCCACTGCTCCGGATAGCCGAACGCCAGGACGTTCCCAACGTCGATGTAAGCGCCAAGCCACGGGCTTCCGAAACCGTCGATGAAAGACGCCAACTCCGTCGGTGAGAGGAACAGCTTGTTCCAGACATTCTCGATGCCGAGCCGCACCTGATTCTCCTCCGCCACCGGTAGCACTGCCCGTAGCCCTTCTGTGGCAAGGCGCACCACCTCGTCGTAGCCCTGCGCCGGTCGTTCAGGAAGGAAGAAGACGTCCACGGCGCCCGGGATCGTGAGGAGCGTCTTCGCTCCGAGCCAAGCCGTGATGCGGATCATGCGTCCGAGGTCATGCCGAGCCCGCTCGCGGTCGTCGGCCGACGCGCTGGCTAGATTCCGACTCCAGTAAGTCCCGCTCGCCACGCTCGGCAACCGCACTCCAAGCTGATCCGCCCGCTTCCGGATGTTGAGGCAGAAGCTTTCGTTAGCCTCCAGGTTGAGCGAGGCGCCGTCTCCCACACACAGCTCGATCGCCTCGAATCCGTTCTCGGCGGCAAGCTCCATCGCCCGAAACACATCCAAGCTCCCTTCAAGCCCTCCAGGAAAGGACCAGTAGTTGATCGTCTTTAACAGCACAGATAAAGTATGGGCTTCGCGTGGCTGGGGCGGCGGTAGTCTCAGGCAAGTGTCTACTCTCCGAATCGCAATCGTGGGCTGCGGATTCATGGGCCGCATGCATGCCAACGTCTACCGACTGCTGCCGGACGCCGAACTCGTCGCCGTCGTAGACAAAACCCCCACAGCCGCGACCAAATTGACCGACGGGCTCCCGACTTACGAAAACCTGTCGGCCCTCCTGAAGGACGAGCAGGTCGACGTCGTCGATATTTGCCTTCCTACCGACCTCCACGCCGACTTCACCCTTCAGGCAGCAACCGCCGGCAAGCACGTTTTCTGCGAGAAGCCGATGGCCCTGAACCTGGCCGACGCCCAACGCATGCGCGACGCCTGCGCTCAGGCAAACGTCAGGCTCATGATCGGCCACTGTATCCGCTACTGGCCCGAATACGCTTTTCTCAAGAACCTGATCGACCAACAGGAGCTTGGCCGGATCAAGTCCCTCAGCCTCCTTCGTTACGGCGCGTTCCCAAGCTGGGCGTCTGATAACTGGATGGCGGACGAGAAGCGAGCGGGCGGCGGTGCGCTGGATATGCACATTCACGACACCGATTTCGCCCTCTACGCCCTTGGCAAGGCGACCAAAGTCACCTCCGCCGGAACTCGCGACCACCGAGGCGTGAGCCAGATCTTCACGACCATGAAGTTCGGCGACACGATCGCCTACATCGAGGGTGGATGGAATCTTCCCAGCACCACGCCGTTCAAGCACGCCTTTCGAGCAATCTTCGAGCGAGGCGCCGCCATCATGGACGCCGGCCCGCTGACCCTCTACGAGGACGGCAAGGACCCCATCCAGCCGGAATTCCCGAAAATGGAAGCCGCCGGAGGCGGAAATATCTCCGACCTCGGCGGCTACTATTTCGAGCTAAAGGACTTCGTCGAGAAAGTGCGCAGCGGCGAACCGTTCACGGTGACCACGCCCGAGAGCTCGATGGCCTCCCTCGAAACCGTCCTCCAAGAGATTGCGATGGTCTAGAGCTTCAGATCGACGATCCCGCTAACGCCGACGCCTTCCACGCGGCGGATATTCGTGACCGCGTCTTTGCTCTCGACGGGAATCATCGCGCGGATCTTGATCTCCCGGCCCAGGATGTCCTGGTCGAGTTGCGCCACTGCTTGGACTTTCTCAACCTGGCTGCGCGGCCCGATGACCTGCGCCGCGCCGATCGCCTGACGGCTCGCGATGCCCGCGCTGATGATGGGTACGACTTTCGTGATCACTCGCTCGTTGTCGTGCTGGTTCGCCAGCTTGTTGATGGCCGAATTGATTTGCGGGCCGAATTGCTTCACCGCCGCACCGACGCCGATCACTTTGATAATCTGCTTAATCTGCGCTCCCGCGAGCAGGGTCAAGGGCACCAAAATGGCGGCGACGGCGATCTTCTTGAACTGTGTCATAACGACAACGATACTAGAAGTGCTGTCCCGAATCCCACGCCGTGGTCTGCCAGTTATCCAGCGCCCCCTGCTCTGGCACCCAAGCCGGCAATACGAAGAACAAGTCCCGTGCCAGTGACACCGCGTAAGGCTCGTAAAGCTCCTTCGCCGCTGTAATGCGGGGCTTCCCCACCGGATCCAACGCTACGCCCGCGTCCGACAACACGCCCCGCATCCAGAGAAATTCAGCGTCGGTGGAACGTTGCTTCGGATGCGGCGTCGGGGCGATGTTGAGGAGGTACGCCAAGTCGACGATCACGTGCCTCGCCATCGCGAACGTTGCCTTGGCCTGAAATTGGAGGCGAGGCTCCCAGGATGGCTTTCCGGCAAAGCCACCTTCGATAACCGAACAGGTGTCCAGAATCGCGGTCAGGGCGCAGAGCCAGGACTGGTCGTCGTGTTGCGAACGGTAAAAGGCCATCACTGGGTAGCTGAGGAACGTCTCGAGCTGCTGGGCAGACCAGATTTCCCACTCCTTCAGCAGTACGATCAACTCCTCCATCGCTCCGCCTTCCGCATGCCGCCGCAAGAGCTCCCCCGCCGAAGGATCGGAGCCCGCCTTCGAGTCGAGTAGGACGATCAGATTCTCGCGCCGCGAGAACGCCTGGTAGAGAACGGGAAAATAACTGATGATGACGGCCAGGAATCCAAAGCCCGACCCCGCCTCCAGCACGGCCATCGCCCTTCCCCAGCCTTGCACGGGGACGACGTCGCCGAAGCCCAAGGTTAGGAACGTGGTGCCGCTGAAGTACAGGCTAGTGCCGAAGCTGTCCGAATGCGGCGTTCCGTCTAGCGTTCCCAGCCCGAAGTGAATCATGGAGAAGGCAAGGATCAAAAGGCCCGCCCAAGAGGCCATGAGCAGAAGCAGCGACAAGGGTCCGAACGCGCCAAGCACTGCAACGCGGCGAGGCGTGTCGCGCATGCGCCGAGCCATCCACGCCCAAGCGCCCCATGCGAATTTGTAATAGAGCGCGGTCAGCCGCAGCTTCCGGCTCACAGTCTTCGGCATCACGATCGTCTCGAACGTGTCCCAAAGCACCGCGATGAGCAGCAAAACTCCAAAAATCGCCGCTACACTCCGCACGTTTCATTGTTGCGCAAAGGCGTGTCAGAGCGGCCCGCCGATTCTCTTGGCTAAATGTGGAGCCAACCCTGCCGGTGCGACTCATTAGTAGCCTGAGTCATCATACGATTGGCGACCGAACTGCTAGAAGCCGCCACTGGAAAGGCTTCCGGTGCCAACGTCGCGAGCAATGTTGAACCACTTTGAGGTGTTGTACGTAGAGCAAATTTTCCCGAGATCGTCGTCCGATGACCCGAAATATTTGTCGATCACGGTGCTTGTTCCCTTCATTGCTTCGGCCTTTTGAAGCGCTCCCGCGGGATCTGTGTTCACAGCATTTATCACTTCTTGAACGTCTCCCGTGAGTCCAGGAATCTCCGACAGGGCCCGGTAGTAATCGTCCCGCAGACCAACGCACTGCTGCGGTGGGTCGACCGACTTAAACTCTTCGACCAGCGCCGACCAGCGACCCTTCACGTCCGAAAAAGTCCCCTGGGTTTCCGTGTCCGGGCGCTTGCCGTCCCCGCCAAGGTCTTCATCATGCCCGAGCAGGCCTTCGGCCCCTCCGAAGGTCCCGAGTTTCGTCTTGAAGACCTGCAGTTCGGCGATCATTCTGGAGGCGAGGTCGAGTTTCTTCTTCTCTATCCGCTCGACATGAAGAAGGTATCGCCGAACATCGTCGGGCATGCCGGGGCCGTTGGTGTGCGGTTGCTGCAGGCTCGCCGGGGGCGCGGACCCGCGCACGGCGAGCGTGTCCGGGGCCTGCTGGCCCTCCGCCGCGAGCGTGCGATTGTCCGGAGTTCTGGAGCCGAACTGCAGAATCCCCGCAGCCTTCAGGCCAAGCAGCAGAGCGACGATCGCCACTAAGGTGCCAGCGACCGCCCAAAGAGTCGAGTTGCTCTTGGCCCTCGCCATCGGCAGGGCGGAGCCTGACGAACCTGCTGAAGCCGGCGCGGGCGCAGCGAGGAACTGGCCGCAATTCGGGCAAAATGCGGCCCCTCCTCCTATCGCCTGTCCGCACCTTGCGCACTGCATGTTTCTAATAACGCTCCGGGCGGGTAGCCCAGTGCCATTATCGCACCCGTTTGGCAGAAGCCCAACTTTCCTTAGGCTTACTCAGCCGGGCGATCAAGCTCGACATCGATCTGGAGAGTGATCTCCTTGCCAACTGCGACGCCGCCCGCCTCGATAAGCTGGTTCCAGGTCATGCCGAAGTCCTCGCGATTGATTTTGCCCGTCGCGCTGACCCCGATCTTGTAGCCGCCGAAGGGACTCGCGATCTCATTTGAGAGCTCCGCCCGCAGCGTCACCGCCCGAGTTGTGCCGTGGATCGTCAGATCGCCCGTCACGTCGAACTCGTTCTCATCCACCTCGGCGATCTTCGTGGATCGAAACTCGATCGTCGGAAACTGCTCGACGTCGAAGAAGTCCGGGCTCTTGAGATGGCCGTCACGCTGCTCTTGGCCGGTTGTGAGGCTGGCGACTCCGATGATCACCTGCACCTCCGCCTCTTCGGGATGAGCCGGTTCGAGTTTGACCGAACCTGTGATGTCCGCGAACGAGCCGTGAACTTTCGACACCATGAGGTGGCGAACGGTGAAGCGCGCCGCGGAGTGTGCGACGTCGATGGCGTAGGTGTTGGGCGAAAGGGTTGTTGTGCTCATTTGAATTTCTCTCGGATTTCCTGAACGGGAATCGCTTTCAACACCATACTACGTATCGCTATAGAAAACAAAGCGCTCCGCAATAAATATCGCTATATTAATAAATCAGTTCGCGACCGGGCGTAGAATAGGTTTGGAATGGCAGAACCGATCCACAACACATGCGGTTCGCCGAGCCTCGTTCTCGGCATCGGGCTTCTCCAAGAGAAGTGGGCGATGCTCATCGTCTGGCGACTCATGAGCGGGCCGTGCGGTTTCAACGAGCTGAGTCGGAAGGGTGGGGGTCTCAACGTGACGACGCTGTCCCAACGCCTGGCGATGCTTGAGGAAGCAGGTCTTTTGACCAAGACCATTCACTCCACAATGCCCCCCCGAACGAGTTACGAGTTAACGCCTGCCGGGCAAGCTCTCCGCCCTGTCTTAGAGGGCATCGAGTCATGGAGCGAGAAACACTTGCCGGTCGAAAAGGCCTGTCCGCTCATGCGGGAACTCGGGCACGAGCAGCCGACAGATTAACGGAGTAGCAAAAAGCTGGCGGAGAGATCGGGATTCGAACCCGAGAGGAGTTTTACAACCCCTACCCACTTAGCAGGCGGGCGCTTTCGTCCACTCAGCCATCTCTCCGTGCGGAAAGCAGTATATATCATCCCAAATGGCCCGCGCCTCGATTTCTCGCCACCGTCACAGGGACAAACCTCAGACTGATCCATAATCCATTCCTTGGACGGAGGCGACGAAACGATTCTGGGGCGCGTGCCAAAACTCTCCTCCTGGTGCTGGGCGTACCTTGCCCTTGTCGTTTTCTCCCTTTCTGGATTCCTCGCGAGCAAGATCACGCACGCCCCTCCCGGCTGGATCGCCCCCGCGTCGTCCCTGCTGACTCTCGCCCTCGGCGTTATTACGGTTTCTCGCGCCTTCGTGATGTCCGTGGGCCGTCGGCCCGTACTTGGCGTTTTCGCACTCGGGGGCGCAGTTGAATTGCTCGGAGTCTCAAGCGGATTCCCGTTTGGCACCTATCAATACACCCAGGAGTGGTGGCCAACCGTCGCCCTCCCCGTTGGCCGCTTCCCGCTTCAGGTTCCGTTTGCGTGGGTGCTCGTCACCCTCGCCTCGGTAGCCGGAGCACTCTGGATCTTCCGCTTCCCCGACAAGCAACTCCTGTCTCCCATCAAGACTTCCATCATCGCCGTCACTGCAGGTCTCCTTGCGGCCTCCGTCGACTTGATCATGGAGCCCACGATGACGGGCAACCTGGCCTACTGGCACTGGAATACCCAAGGCCCGTTACCCGGCGGAGCGCCGATAGCCAACTTCCTCGGCTGGTGGGCCACTGCAGGCATCGGCGGCCTTCTCGTCCTCCATTGGCCACCACGCCGGCATCTTAACCCGCAAGAGCCATCCATTGTGCTAGCGGGCCATGTGCTGCTCGTTATCGGGGTGGGACTCGCCGGTCTCATCCGGTAGTTCAAACTAGCCTCGTGGCCGCACAAGACGAGGGGCTCATCGGGAGGATGGTCGGCGGAATGATTCGTCGCTCGGTCCGCCGTTCCTTCCGAAACGTGTACTGGATCCCCCCACTCGCTACGCCTGCCCCGCCGGTCATCCTCGTCCCCAACCACCACGGCTGGCACGATGGCTACCTGATGTACCACCTCGTCACGACGTTGGGCCTCAGAAGCGTCGACTGGATTACCGAGTTCGACGCCTTCCCCCTCTTCGCCAAAATTGGCGGTATGCCCTTCCCGGTTGCTACCTCCGCCCGCAGGATCGCCACTGTCAAGAGAACGATTCGCCTCATGAAGAAGGAAAACCGAAGCCTCGTCCTGTTCGCGGAGGCCGAACTCCATGCCGCCCCGGAGCTCCTGCCCTTCGGAAAAGCCCTCGAAACCGTGGCCAAAGCCGTCCCGAACGCCGCCATACTGCCGATCGCTATCCGCTATGAGATGGGCATTCACGAACGGCCGGAAGCTTTCCTGCAAATCGGTGAACCGATCCAAAGAGGAGGAGAATTTCTCGAAAGGACTCGCCGAGCGGTCGCCGACTTGCTCAAAAAGCCGACGCCCGCGGAGTGGCAAATCCTCGTTAAGGGCACACCCGACGTAAATGAGCGTTGGGACATGCGCCGATTGCCTCGCAAAATGCGTTAGAACTTAGACATGGTCGAGAGGTCGGAGCTCGAACGATTCGCCACCGCGAGCGATTACGATGCCTGCCGCCGGCTCCATCGCCAGTACGGCACCACCTACTACTTCGCCACGACGAGGTTTCCGCGCCCTGTCCGCCAACGCGTCCACGCCCTCTACGGCTTCGTTCGAGTCCCCGACGAGATCGTCGACGGCGCCGCCGACGACTCTGACCGACGTCAACGACTCCAAAACTACCGGCGCCAACTAGTCTTAGGGATGGAGGGTGTCGTCCCCGACAGCGAGGTCCTTAGGGCCTTTTGCGACGTGTGCCAAGACATCCAAATGCCCCTCGACGAGCCGCTACTGTTTCTCGATGCGATGGAATCCGACCTCGATACGAACCGCTATGAAACCTACGCCGAGCTCAAGCGCTACATGCGAGGTAGCGCCGCGGCCGTTGGACTGATGATGTGCCACGTTCTCGGCGTCCCGAGAACTCCCGAAATCGAAGCCCCTGCCATGGCGCTCGGTGAGGCCATGCAACTCACGAATTTCCTCCGCGACATCGGAGAAGATCTGGCTCGAGGGCGCATCTACCTGCCGCAAGAAGATCTCGCGTCCTTCGAAGTCACCGAGCAAGATATTCACCAAAGTGGGATTTCCGATTCTTGGTGCAACCTCATGCGGTTCGAGATCGAGCGCGCCCGTGCTCTCTACCGAATCGCCGACAAGGGTATCGGCCTCCTCCCAAGGACCGCGCAGAAGCCGGTTAAGCTCGCCCGAGTCCTGTACGCCCGAATCCTCGACCGCATCGAAGACAGAGACTACGACGTCTTCACCGCCCGAGCCCGCACGACCAAGGCGGAAAAGCTTGCTTGCGCACTGAAGACTATGCTCACTTCGGCGTAGTGCCCAAACGGTAATCTCCGCGAATGCTCGACCCCAGAGTCACGAGGCTCGCTGAACTTCTTTGCAGCCACTCCTGCCAGCTCGGCCCCAGCGATACCGTTCTGATCCACGCCTTTGACATTCCCGAAGAAGCCGTTGCCGAGATTGTTAGAGTTGCCCAAAGTCGCGGCGCTCAGGTCGTTCTTAGGCTCGAATCCAACCTCATCAAGCGGCAGCTCCACCAAGGGCTCACCGAGTTCAACGTGAAAACGATCGCGAAGATCGAGAAGTACGAGATGGAGCAGATGACGGCCTACATCGCCCTGCGCGGTTCCCACAACTACGCCGAGGGAAGCGATGTCCCGGAGTCGATCCAGAAACTTTGGGCGAAGGAATACTCCACCCCAGTCGTCTTCGGCGTACGTGTTCCCAAGACCAAATGGGTCGCCCTACGATGGCCGACTCCTGGCATGGCCCAGCAGGCGAGCATGAGCACTCCCGCTTTCGAGAAGTTTTACTTCGATGTCTGCACCCTCGACTACGGCAAGATGACCGAGGCCTGCAAGCCGCTGGAAGACCTCATGAACCGTACCGACCGGGTTCGCGTCACCGCCCCCGGCACCGATTTCACCCTCTCGATCAAAGGCATCGGCGCCGTCGCCTGCACCGGCCGTCGCAACATCCCGGATGGCGAATGCTTCTCCGCCCCGGTCAGAGACTCTGTGAACGGCACCGTCCAGTTCAACACCGTGTCGCTATATCAGGGCACCGAATTCAAGGACATCCGTTACTCGATCAAGGACGGCCGAATCGAGGAAGCGACGGCGGGCGCGAACACCGCCAAAATCAACGAGATTCTCGATACCGACGATGGCTCCCGCTATTTCGGCGAGTTCGCGATCGGCTTCAATCCCTATGTCCTCCATCCGATGAAGGACACCCTCTTCGACGAGAAGATCGCGGGCAGCCTCCACTTCACGCCCGGCAACGCATACGATCCGCCCGGCGGCAACGGGAACAAGAGCAGCATCCACTGGGATACCGTCCTCATCCAAAGGCCCGAGTACGGAGGAGGAGAAATCTACTTCGACGACGTTCTCATCCGAAAAGACGGCCTGTTCGTCCTCCCAGAGTTGCAAGCTCTAAATCCGGATCGCCTGGGTTAGCGAAACGGTCGGGGGGACCGGGAAGGAATGTGGCTCCATGCAACGCCAAAGCGACAGAGTCCTCAGGCAGAGGCCCTATTTGGGTCTTGGTAATTTCCGGTCGCGAGACGATCGAAAAGCGAGGCTAGTCGCGCCAATTGTCGAGTTCGTTTCCGAACCTAGGCCCCTCCTGAGACTCGCGCCAGACTCGTCTCCAGTGGTGGACATCCACCACGTAAATCTCCGGTCGCGGCTTTCGCGCTTCTCGGGACGGGAGGGGCGGGAAGGGTTTGGAGGGGAGCGTTTGGTACCAGTAAGCTACGCTCGCCAAGTCGAGGGTCAGGCAGTTGGCGTGCCCATGTTCGATCGAGGAACGGAGCGACTTCTTGAACCGAATGGGATCCTCGAGATGGAACCGGTACACGTGGGTTCGGCCTAGCCAGCCGAAGCGGGGCGAGTCGTTCAGCCGCCCCGGCGCGCGTGCGGTGCCGAAGTAGGGGTGGCAGAAATGCTCGTCGGGGCACCAGCTCTGGTTGAAATAATCCTCCGTTCCGGTCCCGTGAGCCGAGCCCGGCCAGGGCTCGCCGTCGACAAGAAACATGTCGTCGCCCTCGCCGTACCAGACCGGAGTCGGGCAGTTAATGTAGTAATTCACGCCCACAAAGTGCCCCGTGCCCTCCATCTCGCAGAAGAGATAATTGTTCGCATCGCTCGGGTTGTACGGATACTCGCCGAATATCGTCCACTCATTCTCGATGTCGCCTCCGACGCTCGTCGCCGTCTTGCCGTCATGGGTCTGGATCGGTCCCTCTAGCCCCTCCGGCTGAGTCAGCTCTTGGTGATACCAAGCATGGAACCGGCCCTGGTTGTCGGGAATCGAGGGGTGCTCTTCGTAGTCCAGATAGTAATAGAAAGAGTCAACATGCTCCTCGCTCTGGTTCTCGACCGTGATTCGAGCCCCGTTGCCGTAGGGCATCGGGAAGTAGCAGACCAGCGCGTTGCCGTCCTTCGGCGCGGCGGCGAGCGGGAGCGAAATAAAGTTGTACTTGAGGCCCCAGCCTTGTCCGAAGAAGTCCCCGATCGGGCATTCGACGCTCGGATACTCCTGGCCGTCCCAGTACATGCGCAAAATCAGATTGCGCCGGATGAGTACGTCCTTGCTCCCGATCGTGACCCATATGTGCTTGACGATCCC
>JBBSFL010000070.1:0-12173 GCA_038238735.1 Fimbriimonadales bacterium
ATCTGGCTGGATCTGCTCTAAAAAGACAAGCAAACGAGAGGCGTCGACCTTACCCAGGGTGACCAAAGCTTTCGCATCGGATAGATCGGTGCGATGTCCTCGCAATATCTTCGAAAGCGCCTGTGAATAGAAATCGTAATGGTAAAACTCGACCTGGCCCGCCTTGGCGATGAACTCACTCCGCTCTCGCCAAACCGGCAGCGGTGGAATGAACTGATCGGGCGATGCAAGTTCGATGTTCAGGTCCAGTTGCTCCTTTAGACTCGCAATGCCTTCGAAGATGCCCTGCGGTTCGGGATCGAGTTTTAGATCGATGTCGATTGTTTGATCGCGAATTCCAAGAAGCAGAGCCGAGGCTCCACCGACGAGATAGACCCGCCCTGGTCCATTTGCGACCCTGCCGATCGCCCCCATGAAAGCGCGAAGTTTGGATAAGTCTGTCGCTCCGCGCATAAGGCCATTGTGCCCCCTGGATGACTCCGAAAGAGGTATGATGCAGCCGAAATGTCCGTGAAGACCATCGACGATCTTCCTTGGGCGCTAGTTCAACTCCTTTCCCATTGGAAGAATCTCGACGGAAAGTTGGCGCCCGGGCAAATTGTTCTTACCGGAGACTACGGGCGAACCGAGATGGTCCGCGATCTGGAGTCCCTCAATCAGCTATCGGAATCCATTGCCGAGATGGGTCGGCGGCATAAGCTGCATACCGACGAACTGGTACGGCAGCGGAAGGATCTCAAAGAGGCGCTCCGCTACTTCGTGTTCTCCGTGAAAGGGCTCTTGATGGGGACGGCTTATGTGGCGCAACTTCCGCGAATGCCGGACTTGCTCGCCCACGAGCAGCCCTTTATGCGACCAATGGAGCAGGCGGCGAACCTTTGGGGGAAGATCAATCGTGAGCCACCGGCTGGTTTTGCCGCACCGCTCATTTTAGCAAACGGTCTGACGCAGGCTCGGTTCAAGGAGAAGCTGGGGCATACCAGGGAGGCTTTTGCAAAACGGGCTGCAGCGGTCGCTGACGAACGGGAGATTCGTCGACGCCGGGAGCGGTTAGCGGCTCTGCTTAGAGATCGGGCAATTCAGTATCACCGAGTAGTCAACGGCAGCTTCCCCGCCGCCGAGGAAGAGGTGCGAGAGCTGCCTAGATTGTGGCCGCCGACGGTTCGAAAGAAGAAGGAGGAGGCCTAACCAGATGCCGCGCTCTCACTATGGCAAGGGCAGTCTCGATGCAACTGACCTTCCGGCTTCCCCGTTCATGCAGCTCCAAGGTTGGCTCGATGAGGCCGAGGCGGCGGGCGTTATCGAGTCGACCGCGATGTGTCTTTCCACAGTCGATTCGGAGTGCCGCCCCAGCTCTCGCATGGTCCTGCTGCGTGGCCTGGACGAACGGGGTCTTTGTTTCTTTACCAATAGGGGTAGCCGAAAGGGCGACCAGATTCAGAGCAATCAGGCGGTGTGCGCAAACTTCTGGTGGGGCGGGTTGGAGCGTCAGATTCGCGTGGAGGGCCTTGCGGAGCCGATAAGCGACGAGGAGTCGGATGCCTACTTTGCGAGTCGGCCGCGAGAGAGCCAGCTAGCGTCCGCGGCCAGTCCTCAGAGTCAAGTCGTGCGGGATCGGCAGGAGTTGGAGGACTTGGTTGCAGCCCTCGACGCTGAACATCCCACAGAGGTCCCTCGGCCGGAGAACTGGGGCGGCTATCGAATCGTTCCTAACCGCTTCGAGTTCTGGCAGGGGCGTCCGGCTAGACTGCATGACCGGCTGAATTACAGTTTGGAGGACGGCGCTTGGGTAGTGCGGCGGCTCGCTCCCTAGTTCTTGGATCACGCCCGATAAATCAGTTGGACCTAAAACCCCTACGCACCCATTGCCCAATCGCGAGTGCGGGCTTGATCGAATCTCCGGAGACACAGCGGTAAACTTTGCCATTCCCCTCAGGAGAGTATTCCCACATGGTTGTCGGAGTTCCGCGCGAAGTCAAAGCTGACGAGTATCGAGTCGCCCTCACCCCCGCCGGGGTCATGACCCTTTCCCAGCGAGGCCACAAGGTGGTGGTCGAAACGGGGGCTGGCGAGGGCACCCATATCGCCGACTCGGAGTATCTCGAGGCAGGCGCGGAGATCGCTTCGGTGGCGGAGGTCTGGATGCAGGCGGATTTGATCGTTAAGGTCAAGGAGCCGCAGGCGCAGGAATTTCCCCACATCAAGCCGGACCAGCTTCTGTTCACCTACTTCCATTTCGCCGCAAGCGGCGACTTGACGAAGGCGATGATCGAGCGTAAAGCACACTGCATCGCTTACGAAACGGTGGAGATGCCAAACGGTTCGCTCCCCCTGCTAACGCCGATGAGCGAGGTGGCGGGGCGGTTGAGCATTCAGGAAGGCGCGAAGTATCTGGAGCGCCCGATGGGAGGGCGTGGCGTGCTTCTGAGCGGCGTGCCAGGCACTAGACCAGGTGTCGTGGCGGTCATTGGCGCAGGCGTGGTGGGCACGAATGCAGTGAAAGTCGCGGCGGGATTTGGAGCTACGGTCTACGTCCTCGATATCAATCTGGATCGGCTGCGATATCTGGATGAAATCTTCCCCGACAACGTGATCACTCTTCACAGCAACCCAGGGACGATGAAGCAGGTTCTGCAAGAGGCCGATCTGGTCGTGGGCGCGGTGTACGTAACGGGCACGAAGGCGCCGGTGCTGGTATCTCGCGAAATGCTGAAGCTGATGAAGCCGGGCTCGGTCCTCGTGGACGTCGCGGTGGACCAAGGAGGGTGCTTCGAGACGACCCGGCCGACGACCCATGGCAATCCAATTTACGTTGTCGATGGTGTGGTCCACTACTGCGTGGCGAACATGCCTGGCGCGGTCGCCCACACGAGCACTTATGCGCTCACCAACGCGACTCTGCCCTACGTGGTACGGCTTGCGAACCAGGGTTTAGGCGCGCTTCGGACGGATGCCGCGCTCCGCAAGGGCTTGAATGTTTCTGCGGGTCGAGTCACTCTGGAGGCGATCGCCCGTCAATTCGAGTACCCGTACGTCTCGCCGGAAACCGTGCTTGAAGGCCAGACCGTTGGCATCGCTTGAGCTTTATGAAACGATTGCTGGTTCCCATTCTTCTCGTTATTCCTCTTTGTGGGTTGGCTCAAGTCACGAAGGTGGGGGCGAGCTACCAGTTTCGGGCGAAATTTGCGAGGGGGCAGGTCGTGAACTGGGTGATGACGGGCAGGAAAGTTTCCGGCCCGGGCGGCCCCATGACCATCGGGAGCGGCTTTTTAATGCGTATTCTTTCGGTCAGAGGGGGAATAGCTTCCGTGAGGGCGAGTTCTGGCCCCGTGCGACTGAACGGCAAGCAATTTCAACCCGCTACTGTGGTCGAGGGAGAGCTCGACTCCCGCATGCGTCCCCATGGGGCGCTCGACCAGGCAGGTGCCTTCTCCGGGATGTTTCCAGAGCGAGCAATTGCAATCGGGGGATCTTGGACAGCTCCCATGCAGATCACGACGGGAAACTTGCCTGGAAACAGCCTTGCCACTTACCGACTGACGGGATTCTCGACCGTTGGTGGCACCAAGGTGGCCATCCTGAAAACGACGCTAACCGGGCTTCTGCAGGGCGGCGGGGAGACGATGGTGCGAGTTAGCGATGGCATTCCGCAGCGCATGACGTTGACGCTTGGCCTCACCTACTCGAAAGGGCCCGGCCGCGAGCAGCCTTTGCAGCTGAAATTCGAAGTCGTTCGGAAATGATCGACGTCGCCCGTTCAGGCGATCATGCCATCCTCCAGTTGCTGGAGAGACATCCGCAAGTCGGCCTGGTCGAAAGGTCGGCGCATCCTGGAATCTGGTTCCGGCAGGGCGAAAGGGAACGCGAAGTGTTGCAGGGAGCGTCTCAGACTGAGCTTTACGGCCTGGTCGAATTCATGGACAACAACCCCCTCGTGTGCGCGAATCGCATGTCAGTGCCGACGCCCGTCGGCATTCTTGCCGCAATCGCCTTAGGTCCGATAATCGATGCCGGGTTGTTATTGGAACCTCCGACGGGGCTTGCGAGCCAGGACGACGACGTCGCGGCTACTGATCAGCTTTTGGCGCGGATGGGATCGCCGGTTGGAGTGGTGTTCCACGCCAATCCGGTCGACCTGCGCGGGGCGGTCGCGGCCACCGTTATCGCGGCGATTCAGACTCCGGAACGACTCGAGGACATCGACGATCTCTACAACGAGCGCTTCGGGAGGTCATTCTTCGTGCACCGTCACGAGGAGGGGGACTGGGACGTGCAGCGCGTGAAGGGTGGACAGAATGCGCTCTACCGACTCCGAATCGCTCGCGATGAGCCCGCAAGTCTCCTGACGATCCAGACGATGGCGGATGGCCTTGGCAAGTGCGGGGCGGGCGCCCTGATTCACGCGATGAATGTGATGGCCGGAATGGAGGAGTCGCTGGGCCTCAATGGCTGAGTTGCTTCGCATCAACGACTGCGGGCTCTTCTGCGAAGCAGGGGACTTCTACATCGATCCATGGAAGCCGGTCGACCGGGCGATCGTCACCCACGCCCACTCGGACCACCTACGCTGGGGAATGAAACGCTACCTCCTTGCGGAGGAAGGATTAGGAGTCGCGCGAATCCGCGTGGGGAGCGAAGCGGATATCGCGACCCTCGGCTACGGCGAGACGGATACCGTCAACGGAGTGAAGGTGTCTCTGCATCCCGCCGGGCACATTCTGGGTTCCGCCCAGGTGCGGATCGAGCACAAGGGCGAGGTAGCAGTGGTAAGCGGCGACTACAAGACCGCGCCCGACTCCACGTGCACGCCCTTCGAGCCAATCAAGTGCCACCTCTTCGTGACTGAGTCAACGTTCGGACTGCCTATCTACCGCTGGCCCAGCGAGACCGATGTGTTTTCGCAGATCAACGCCTGGTGGAAGGGGAATCAGGAGGCAGGCAAGGCTTCCCTATTGATGGGCTATGCGTTGGGCAAGGCCCAAAGGGCTCTTTCCGGTCTGGACAGGTCGATTGGTCCGATCTTCCTTCATGGTGCCGTGCAGTCCTTGACCGACGCTTATCGTCGGCAGGGCATCGATCTTCCGGAGACTCAATCCGTGTTCGATGTCGAGAAGGGTTTCGATTGGTCGAAGGCGATCATCGTCGCCCCTCCGAGCGCGAACGGAACGCCTTGGCTTAGGCGCTTTGGCGATCACTCGAATGCGTTTATGTCGGGTTGGATGGCGATCCGAGGGGCTCGACGACGGCGATCAGTCGACCGCGGCTTTGTACTCAGCGACCACGTTGACTGGCCCTCCCTGCTGGAGGCCATAGACGCGACGGAAGCGGAGGAGGTGTGGGTCACCCACGGTTACTCGGCGGCCGTAGTGCGGTATCTGGAGGAAACGGGTCGAAAGGCAAAGATTCTTCCCACCAGGTGGGAGGGGGAGCAGGATTCCGGCGAAGAGGTCGAAACGGAACTGGCGGAAGAGGGCGGTATTTCACCGTTGGCGTAGGCGCGACTTCCGTCGCACTTCGGCATGTCACATACCAAGATTGCAAGATATTTGTAGACTGCCCTGAACTCGCGTGTTGGGCAGGAAAAGCGCGGGGGATTGGAGCATCGGCACTTTGATTTTGCCGATCGTCCGATCGAATCCGTAGCTCGTCACGAGACGACTGTTCAAGTCCGGGATGACGCCGAAGTAGAGCGGCTGGTCGCCCTGCGGACGCAGACCGTCGGCGTAGGTTGCGTCGACTGGAATCCATCCGATGTTCGGGAGCCAAAACTCGGCCCAAACGTGCCACTGATTTGTCCCTGCGGTAAAGCCGCAGGCCGGGCGAGCCGGAATCCCGGCATTCCGGCAGGCGGCGACGAAGAGGGAGCTGAAGGAGCCGCAGTCGCCGGTACCGCGATGCAGCGCTTGGAGGGCGTCCGGAGCGTATGGGGTGGTCACGTAGGCTAGCTTCTTGATCGTGGCGAGATAGAGCGCCTGGGCAGCCGCATAGGGCGTGGTCGACGCCCGGTAGCTCTTACCGAGCGCGGTGGATACGAAGGCGGAGATTTCCTTGTTGGTCGTCGGGAGATAGGTTTCAGCGCTCAGCCACGGCTTCAGGGCAGGCGCGGCCGCATCAAGAGCTTTGAACGTCACGGCTCTGAGGAGGCTCGCGTTAGAGCGGACCGCCAGACCGGTGAAGCTGATGGAACTAGTCACGGAGCCAAGTTCCGATGCTTGCGAAACCAGTTGCCCGCTGCTCCCACCCACCGTCGCCGTACCCGGTTCTTCAAGCGTCGCGATCTGCTGGAAGGGACCGCTCACCGGCACTGGCAGCCACCACTTCGCACCCTTGACGACACCCGACCAGCTCGCGGCGAGGGTTGCCTTGTGAATGAGCGGGGCGTAAGTCTCGATCGCGCTCGCCGGCTCGATAGGGTTTACCGTGACGTGCTCGATTTGGCCGGTTTCGAGGACCTTCACGTCGATGGCCATGGAAGCGTCCATCAGCGCCCGGAACGGACCCCAGATGACGCGGTCCTGTCCATAAATGGCAAACGGGGGCGTCTGCCTATTGCCAGATGGAGCTGTGAAGGAGAGGCTGACCGGGTCCGAGGATGATTTGTCCGACTGGACGTCCACCGCGAGATAGAATTCGTCCCCTAGCTGGGGCTGAATGCTCGCACCGTGAGCGTCACACGCGAAAATGTTGGTAGCCGTTACCGTCGCCGAAGCAAGTGACGCACAAACACCGAAACCGACGATCAGCCATCCTTTGCCGAGCATGTCCTCTGGGAACGCACAAGTTGTGCCAAGTCGGGTCAATTGGGCCCAGCACGATCTTTGGGTCCGAGCTTAGCCAGAATGTCGCCCTCACGTAGAGTCGGGGGAGATGCACCGCCGCCAGCCGAAGGACTTGGGCTGCCTCCGCGAGACCTGAACCCGATCCTGCGAAGGCAAAGTTCGCAAGCTCGTTTCGCTTCTAGGTGGCCATTTCTGGTCTTCGTGCTACAGACAAGGTTTTACGAATGATAGTATAGGCAACTGTTTAGTTGCCTATTGTGCTGCAATCGAGAACGGAGGTGTTTAAGACACATGGGAGCGTTTCAGGATCGGATTGAACGGGACTTGGTGGTTAAGGCGGATAGGGAGAAGGTTTGGAAGCTTCTCAGCGAGCCAGCGGAGAGGGAGCGGTGATTCTGCGACGAAGTCGAGGGAAGTTTGGCGTTGGGTGAGGAACCGGTGCTGATTTGGCGCGAATTTGGCAGAGCCCAGATTCGCGTGGTCATCGTCGAGCCGATGGATCGGTTCGGCTACCGCTGGATTCCGGGCAGCTCGGATGTATCGGTCAAGGTAACCGACGAGAATTCAGCGCTGGTTCTGTTCGCGCTCAGCGATTGCCCCGAAGAGACTCAGGCGAAGATGATCGAAAGTGGCTTCTCGGCCCTTCCCGCCGAAGTCCGAAAGAAGGCCTTTGCCAAAATACGGGCGGGTGGGACTCGGAACTGGCAGAGATGGCCGCGGTCTATCCGTGACCGCCGACGTGTTCGCTGCCCTCGGCGAACCCTCGCGTTGGGCTCTTGTGCAGCGGATCGCCGCCAAGGGCCCCATTTCGATGAACCTGCTTGGCGATGGGTTGGGATCGACCCGGCAGGCCATCGCCAAGCATCTGACTGTGCTTGAGGAAGCAGGAGTCGTTCGCTCGCGCAAGCTTGGGCGAGAGCGCGTCTTCTCGCTTGAGTCTCAAACGACCTCCAACGCGGCCCGAGGGTTGCATCGGCTGACCGCGGAGTGGGACGCCAGACTTGCCAAGCTGAAGGACGTGGCTGAGGCTCTCTCGTGAAGACAGTTCGTTAGGACTTCTGCGTAGCAGCGGTTGATGTTGTCCGGAAGAAGCGCGATCTATACTCTATGCAGGACAGTCTCACTTTAGAGAGGATCGCAAAGATGCAGGACACTTTCCCCATTCGCCGAGTCGACCACGTTCGCCATTACGTGAACAACGCGCGCCAGGCGGCTTACTACTACCAGCAAGTGTT
Source organism: Fimbriimonadales bacterium (assembly GCA_038238735.1). Taxonomy (GTDB): domain Bacteria; phylum Armatimonadota; class Fimbriimonadia; order Fimbriimonadales; family Fimbriimonadaceae; genus JAFDWR01. The sequence continues at coordinate 8,015 of JBBSFL010000070.1, forward strand.
TGGATTCGACATCTCGGGCTATAGCGGCTTAGAGACCGGCCAGCGCAATCAGGTCGATTGGCTACTGACGCAAAAGGACATTCGGCTTCTCTTCTCCGCGCCAGTTAGGCCAGGCCATCCGTTAGCCGCGAAGATCGCGGAGCACGGAGACTATGTGCAGGACATCGCCTTCGAGGTGGACGATGTCGACTGGTCGTACAAAGCGGCGATGAGTCGCGGCGCCGAGTCGGCTCGTGAGCCGTTCACGATGCAGGATGACGACGGCGAAGTCCGCATCGCCAGCATCCGGACCTACGGGGATACTTGGCACAGCTTCATCAACCGCGACAAATACCGCGGCCACTTCTGGCCGGGGATGAGACGCGAAAACCAGCCCGGCGACCCCCTTGGCTTGATCGAAGTCGACCACTGCGTTGGCAACGTCGAGCTCGGCAAGATGAACGTCTGGGTGAAGTGGTACGAGGATGTGCTGGGCTTCACGAACATGATGACCTTCGACGATAAGGACATTTCGACCGAATTCACGTCGCTCATGTCGAAGGTGATGGCGAGCGGCAATGGCCGCGTCAAGTTCCCGATCAACGAGCCGGCGGCGGGCAAAAAGAAGAGCCAGATCGACGAATTTCTGGAATTCTTCGGCGGCGCGGGCTGCCAGCACGTGGCGATGCGCACGGATGATATCATCCACACGGTTTCCCGCTTGCAGGCGCGGGGCCTTGAGTTCATCAAAGCGCCGCACAGCTATTACGAAGCGGTACCGGGCCGGGTCGGAACGATCGATGAGGACATCTCCGAGCTAGAAGAGCTGGGCATTCTGGTAGATCGCGACGACGAGGGGTATCTGCTGCAGATCTTCTCGAAGCCGGTAACGGATCGTCCGACGCTGTTCTACGAAATCATCCACCGCAAGGGCGCCAAGAGTTTCGGCAAGGGCAACTTCAAAGCACTTTTCGAGGCGATCGAGCGGGAGCAGGCCGTTCGAGGCACGCTTTAACAAGGGATAATCGATTTATGGAGCCGGTTCGAAAACAGATCGTTTACGATGATCATCAGCAACCAGTCCAGGTTCTGATCTCGTTTAAGGACTGGCAGCGCATCGAGCAAGCCCTTGGAGCCTCCGATGAGCCCAACGCCAAGGAGCTTATGCAGTTCTACGGAAAAGTCGATTTTGGCGGTGATCCGCTAAAAGTTCAGAGGCAAATGCGAGCCGAATGGCCCGCGTAAAAGTCTTCGACACAAACGCGATGATCGCAGTGTCACAGGGCGTCCTGCAGGTTCAGCCCGACACGCACGTCGTAATCTCCGTCATTTCGAGGATTGAACTCCTAGCCTGGCCCGGACTCTCCGCCGAGTCTCTAATTCAGGTCCGTGAGATGCTAGCCACGGTGGAAGTGGCTCCCATATCCGGCCCTATCGAAGACACGGTCATTGAGCTTCGATTCGGTCGCTTGCTGAAATTGCCGGATGCTATTGTCGCTGCAACCGCTCTCACAATGGGCGTTCCGCTTGTCAGCGCAGATGCGAACTTTCAACGGGTCCCGGGTCTGCTTGTCGAGTCGTTTTAGACTGAGGCGGGTTCCGTCACAGATTGGGGAAATGCCTGAATCAAACTCCTTGGACTCAAATATCGATTTCTTAAATGCTCCCGTAGGGAAGCGGCTAAACCGTTTGGCGAAGCAATATGTTCCCTACTTCGGCTATCTGCTCTTTCACATCGTTCTCTCGCCGTTCTTTGCCATCCAGGGCATCGTCCGGGCGAAGAGGCGGTTCTATCAGCCGATCCTGTGGAGACGATTCTGGGGGGGATCGAAGATTCCGAGGGGCGCTACCGTTCTGCTCGCAGGTGGACTCGGTGAATCCCGAATCGCGAATCAGCTTGCTTCCGAAATCAAGGAGCTAGTCGGGCCGCAGCTGGTCATCCTGACCCAGAACGAGGTGCCGCCTCCGCCCGTGGCGCACTGCCCTTTCGGGGCTGCCCCTTTCAATAGCCCCCTCTCCGTCCTGCTATTCCTCCTGAAGTCGAGACCTCGCGCGATCCTTGCGCCCGAGTTCTGCGAGAACATTCACCTCAAGTTTGCGACGCGGCTTCTCGGGGTCCCCGTGGTCGTTTTCAATGTGCACACCACTGAGCGGGAGGTTTCGCGGAAAAAGCGCTGGTCGAGCTGGCGATATCAGCTCGCTGGCATGTACATCACGCAAAACGAAACCCACCGGGATCGGCTGCTGGCGATGGGCGTGGCGCCAGACCAAGTCGTCGTTCTCGGGCCCATCGGCATCTTCCTCGATCCCCGTCCCTATCCCGCGTCGATCCTTCAGAAGTGGAAGGAGGAAGTCGGCTTTGGCCAACTGCCAGGGCCGGTGATCCTATGCGGGAGCAGCCACACCGGGGACGAATCTTTCTCCCTTACGGCGTGGAACATTTTCGTTGCCAAGGTTCCGCACGCAACGCTAGTTATCGCACCCAGGAATAGCAAGCGTTTCACAAAGTTGCCCGACGAGCTTCGAGAAGCAGGTCATCTTGTGGTTTGCCGGTCCAGTTGCGAACCTCCTCCGGCTGGGGGCATCTACGTGTTGGACACTCACGGCGAACTCGCGGATGCCTATTCGATCGCTGACGTGACTCTTGTCGGTGGAACTTTCGACGCTTGGAGAGGTGGCCACACCACGGTCGAGGCGCTTCTGTGGGGGGTCCCGATCACAATCGGCCCGTACTTCCCCGCCCAAGCGGCTGTGGTCGAGCGTTTGATCGAGCAAGGCATCGCACAAATCTGTCACACATCGGAAGAGCTTGCGGCGGCTTGGATGCGCTTCGCTACCGAGCCGGGACTTCGCGAATCCATTGGGGAGAAGTCGAAGGTCTTGTCTTCGACGGAAAGGGAGAACGGGCGGATTCTCTACAAGGCTCTGAATTTGAGCTGAAACTGAATAGCCGTTCCAATACAAAAAAAGAAGCCGCCAGGATGTGGCACCACTTTCGCGGCACCGCTCTGGCGGCATCAATTAGCTATCTGAAGCTTAGTGCTTCATGTTGATGAGATCCTGGAGCATCTCATCGACCGTCGTGACGACCTTCGTGTTGGCTTGGAAGCCACGCTGAGTGACGATCAGGTCCGTGAACTCGTTGCTGATATCCACGTTCGATTGCTCGAGGTAGCCGGCGTTGATCGCACCGCGGCCGCCTCCCTGGGGTGCGCCCATCGAGGGTACGCCCGAGTTATCCGTGGGCACCCAGAGGTTGCTGCCGATCTGCTCCAAACCATTTGTGTTCGGGAAGACGGCCATCGCGATCTGAGCGAGCGGGCGGGTCAGGCCGTTCGTGTAAAGACCGGTGATGACACCGTCCGTTCCGATCGAATAGCTGGAAAGCGATCCGGGCGGGAACCCGTTCTGGTCGCTGGCCGTGATCTGCGATCCGGTCGCAAGCTCCGTGATGCCCCCAATGTTCAAAGTCATGTCGAACGGCGCAGCACCACCGGGTGCCGGAGTGACCGTGATTGAACCCGGGTTGCCGCTCGTCATCTGTCCGTTGCTATCGAAGACCAACGTTCCCGAACCAGTGATCGTCTCACCGCCCGAGGCGGTGGCGGACCACTGCCAGGTGTCGACCGCCGACTTGTACATCTGTAGCGTAACGTCGTGCTGGGCACCCTTCTTGTCGTAGACGCGGACGGTAGCCGTCTGATAATCGGGAGGCGTCGGCGGCACGGCTGTCGGGCCGCTGACGACGGTCTCAGAGTTGAGGTTGCCGACGAAGGTTGCTGCTGTCGTAACCTGAACGGCGCTCTTGGTGCCGAGCGGGATGTTGATCGAGCCAACGGATTTGCCGGTGTCGATGAGTCCGCTCGCAGCGTCGGCGGTCCAACCCTGGATTTTTTCGCCAGTTGCCTTCTGAACGAAGTTGCCGAGAGCATCCAGGTCACAAGCGCCATCCCGCGTAAAGGCGGTTCGGCTGCCGTTCGAGGTCAGGAAGAATCCATTTCCCTGAACCGCAAGGTCCGACGGCCTGTTCGTCGCGTTGAGTGAGCCCTGGGAGCTGTCAACGTCGGTACCGCCCACCATCACACCCAAGCCATACTGAATCGCGTCGGTGCCGCCGAGGTTGGCCGTTGGCTTCGAAGCGCCCCGAATCGTCTGAGCGATCATGTTCTCGAAGGTGACG
>JBBSFL010000071.1:0-12173 GCA_038238735.1 Fimbriimonadales bacterium
GGAGGCCGAGCGTCACGACGGTCATGACCTGGGTCTGACCGCGGGTAAAGAGGCCGGAGCCGTGAACCTTCGGAAGAAGACCGGCGATGGCTTCCAGCGGACGAATCTCGTCCAGCTTTCGACCGTCGGGGCGCTGGTCCTTCTCGATGATCAGCTCGCGGACGGTGCCCTTGACGACGGTGTCGACGGCCTCCGGAAGCTGCTTGAGAATCGCGTCGTTGCCCTCGTACTTCGGCTTGAGCTTGGCGACGATATCCTTCTTCATATCGTCGAGCGCGGACTCGCGGACGGCCTTGTCGCTCTGGATGAGCGTTTTGGCGATGTCCTTTCCGTGATCCTTCTTGATCGCCTTTTTGAGGTCCTCGTCGATCGCGTGAAGATTGACGGTTCGCTTCGGCTTGCCGGCGGTTTTGCCAAACTTCTCGAACTCGTTGGCGATCAGGACGATCGCGTCGTGGGCGAACTTGAGTGCCTCGATCATCACCTCTTCGGTGACTTCGCTGGCTCCGGCTTCGACCATCGAGATGGCGTCCTTGTGTCCGGCGACGACGAGGTCGAGCTCGGAGAGTTTGATCTCCTCGATGCTCGGGAAGAGGATGAATTTGCCATCGATACGGCCGACGCGCACGCCGGCAACCGCTCGGCTGATCGGCAGATCGCTGACCGCGAGGGCGGCGCCAGCGGCGTTGATCGCGAGGACGTCAGGCGGACAGTTCTGGTCGACTGCGAACGGCATCGAGATTACCGAGATATCGTTGCGCAGCCCCTTGGGGAAGAGGGGGCGGATCGGGCGATCCATGAGACGGCTCGTAAGCACGGCCTTCTCCGAGGGGCGTCCGCCGCGCTTCATAAAGCCGCCGGGGATCTTGCCGACCGAATATTTACGCTCTTCGTAGTCGCAGGTCAGGGGGAGAAAATCGATTCCCTCGCGGGGATTTTCGGACATGGTGACGACGCCAAGAATGACGGTTTCGCCCATGCCAAGGAGAACGGCCCCGCCAGCTTGTTTGGCGACTCGGCCTGATTCGAGGGAGAGCGTCTTGCCCCCAACCTCGAATTCGTGGGTATGAATCATTTAGTTTTGCCTCCGATGCAATTCGGGACAAGGCCTCGCGGTGTTGCGGCTTTGCGGTCTAAAGTAAGGCCGGGACGCAGGAACACCGGAACGCCGCCGCGCTAGCGCGGCTTAACTTCGCGAATGCCGAGCTTGGCGATCAGCGCGCGGTAGCGCGTGATGTCCTTCCTTCGAAGGTAGCCCTCAAGGCGGCGACGCTTGCCGACGAGGATTTGCAGCCCGCGAAGCGAGTGCTGATCCTTCTTGTTGAGCTTCAGGTGACCGGTGATCTGCTGAATGCGAGCGTGCATGATCGAAATCTGCACCTCAGCGGAACCCGTGTCCCCTTCCTCGCGAGCGTTGTCGGTGATGACCTGTTGTTTGAGCGTCTTGTCGAGCGGCATGCTAAAAGTTAATTGCCTCCGTAGCTTGAGGCCCCGTTTGGGCGTGTCGGCCGCTCAGTGCAGCTCCCCCAAAGAAAATCTTTTTGAGAAGCTTCAGTCAACGGCAAACGCAGCCAGATAAGGCCTCGAGCGCAATGATACCCGAAGTTCTGCCCCGCAGGGAGAGCGTCTTATTCCGCGGGGCCCGCTTCGGACAAATCTGGAATGGCTTCAAAGTGGGTCGACTAAAGTCGGCGGTCCAAATGCGGGAAACCCGCGCTTCCTTCGCTCCTGCTTAACCGCGCGATTAAGCAGGTTCCAACATCGCTGTCACAAATCGGGCCGCCATCGACAATGTCCTCATGGCAACACGCCGAGGCCCAATCCATGAAATCTACTCTCCGATTTATCTCTTTAAACATCATCGCCGGAACCGCCGCGCTGGCGAGCGCCTCCGGCTCGACCGTCTACTCCAATAACCCGGGCGGCGACAACTACACGAGCAGCCAGAACAATAACAACTTCTTCCAGGCGATTAGCTCTTCGGCTACCCCGATCGGGCCGAACACCGAGCTGTGGTCTTACGAGGCGATCAAGAACAACGCCCACGAAGGCATCAACACCAATTTCGCCCGAAACGGAAATGGCAGCAACTGGATGAAGACCGTCGATGACGGGGCGGGCGAGAAGAGCGACATCGTCTATCGCCAGTACAACTCAGGTGCACAGGCTCAGTCGATGGGCCTTCTGGGGGATCTAAACGGCTGGTCCGCCGACACCTATACCGTGGGTGCTAATACGAATCCGACCTATGGAAACGCTTCAGTGATTCTGCGGCTCGGACTTAGCGACGGTCTCGGCCATGCGGGCAATTTGACCTTCGATACGAACTGGGATTCAGGCAATCCCTCGGTCACCTACGATCAGTGGAACAACTTCAACATCGCGGGCAACAATCTGGTGCTCCACGCCTCCGGCGGCGGAGGATATCTGGAGGGCATTTTCGGCACCGGGAACAAGACCTTCGCTCAATGGCAGGCTCTTCTGGGCGGCTGGGGCGTGACTGAGTTTAACGCGGGGATCGGGACCACGAGCCTTGCCTTCGAGGGAGCGGTGGATAACTACTCGTTCAGCTTCGGCAACGGTCTCTCTCGAACCACGAACTTCGAAGCGACGCCCGAGCCGGCCACGATGGCCGCCCTTGGACTTGGAGCTATCGGCCTCATCCGCCGACGTCGCCAGTCGAAGTAAGTCAGTCTGACGCGGCCGCTGGACGTGTCCGGCGGCCGCCTTTTCGCGCTTACCCCAACGACCAGTCGCGATCCTTCGCGTCGTATTCGGCGTAGTCGATGCGCTCGTACAGCTCCTGACGAGTGCGCATCTTGTCGAGGAGACCTTGTTGCGTTCCCGTTTGCAGAAGCTCCCGATAGCCGTCGTCGAGCGTCTTCAGCATGAGTCGGAACCCGGTCATTGGGTAGATGACCATTTGATAGCCCATCTCGCCGAAGCGCGAGGCCGGAATGATTGGGGTCTTGCCGAATTCGGTCATGTTGGCGAGCATCGGCCCCTCGACCTCGGCCCGAAAGGCTTCGAACTCATCCTCGCTTGCCAGCCCTTCGGGGAAGATCGCGTCGGCTCCGGCGTCGACATAGCGTTTGGCGCGGTCTATTGCCGCCCGAAGGCCCTCGACGCCTCGGGCGTCGGTGCGGGCGCAGATGATGAAGCTGTCGTCGCGCTTGCTATCGACGGCGGCCCGGATCTTCCTTGCCATTTCCTCCGGGGCGATGACAGCCTTGCCATCGAGATGGCCGCAGCGCTTGGGCGAGATCTGGTCCTCTAGGTGTATGCCGGCCAGTCCGGCGCGCTCCATCTCAATCACGGTTCGCATCACGTTCAGGGCCTCGCCAAATCCGGTGTCCGCGTCGGACAGAACGGGGATCGGCGCGACTTGAGTGACGGTGGCCGCGACTTGGGCGAACTCGGTGAGCGTGGCGAGCGCAATGTCGGGAACGCCGAGCAAGGCATTGGTGACTCCCGCTCCGCTGAGATAGAGGGCCTCGGCCCCGGCCTTGTGGGCCGAGACGGCGGATATCGAGTTGAAGACGCCGGGCATGACGACGCACTTCTCGGACATCAATTTCCGCAGGACAGCGCCGGGTGAGGAAATAGGCGGGCGGAGCATCTTGAGTAAGCCTACCGCCACCATGGTTCACGCGCGTGAAACCGATGCCGAATGACTAACGAGCCAATCTAGGTGAAACCTTCCAGTGCGGCCTCGGCGGAACGAAGAGTATCGAAATGCCTGCCCCAGTAAGGGATCGTTGGCGTGGGCTCGAAATCCTTCGCAGAGTCAGGAAGACATCCTCATCGTTGCTCTCAATTCCGACACCTCGCTGGTTGGAGGGAGTTGAAGGGTTAAAGCGTAAAATGTCTGAATCCGTACCGCGTTATCTGGCCGTAACATCCGCCTATGCCCGAATCCCCCGAACCCCCGCCTATCCATGCGCAGCCGGTCGAGCAACCTGGGCAGAGCTTGGCTCAGCATCAATATCAAGAAATTGCCGACCGGATCGGATTCGTGCCGAATACCCGAGGCAGCGACAATTTGATTCAGGGGCTAGCCGTATTGGGCGGGCTGGTTCTGGGCGCGATTGTTGGGTATCTGCTGAAATGGGGCGATGCCAAGGTGCCGCTGTTGGGAGCCGGTCTCGGGGCTATAGCGGGGCTTCTGCTGGCGACTTTTGCCAGCGGGCTTTATCTGGCGATCCGCAACCTTAGCCGGCGTCGACCGTAAGTCGGCGGTTTGGCACGGGGATTGCGATGTTCCTCGATGTAATCCTTCTGGAGCATCGAACGACATGAGCCTCGCCATTCCTCTTCTTCTTCTTCTCGCCACCATCGCCGCGGCGTATGTCCACCACCAGCGGTCAAAGCCGAAGGCTCAGGTCATGGAGTTGGAGCCGTATCAGGAGCCGACCGCTCAGCTCGAGGCAGCGCTCGAGGACTTGCGAATTCGGAGGGAGAAAGTTCGCCGAAAGCTGCTGTTGCGCGGCGATGTCGTGGAGCTGCGCGACGTGAGCGTCATCTGCGAGAAGGGGCACCAGCACAAGTTTCAGCGCTTTAATCGGGGGTTCACTTCCGGCCCGTCGCACAGCCTCCTCGCGAGTCGGAACATCGCGAACTTCGATCACGACGGCAACTTCAACGGTCCGACGAGTTTTGGCAAGCAAACGGGCGAAGGTCTAGGCTGGGTAAGCGCTTCGTTCGGTTGCCCGACCTGCAGCGCGCAGCGATTCAGCTTCGCGAAGTTCGAGCACAACGCCTACACGACCTGCGGCAACCACCTCGTGCGAAAGAACCTCGACCACTGCCCGATGTGCCGCGAGATGGAGCGATCCTCACGAGAGGAGATGTTGCTCCTCGCCAAACTTCACCGAAGCCAGTTCCCGCAGATGAAAGCTAGCTAGTTCTCAGCCTTTAATCTTGGCGATAAAAGCAGCCGGCGTTTCGCCGCCCTCGTCGACGGCTTTCACGGGCGGCGTGCCATCGGGGAGCTTGGATTCTGCCAAAGCAAGCCATTGCCGGGCGGCTTCTTCCTTTGAATCCGGGAACGGCCACGAGTCGCCCGCAGTTTGAGCCTCGGATCGGAACGCGTTCCACCGACTGAGCCACACGTACTGAACGCCCAGATGGCTGCGTCGTACACGAGCTAGCCGAACGGAATCCATAGCGGATTGATCTTCCGCCAATTTCCAGTTTCTTTCGGCTTCGCGCATGGTTTTATAAGACAAATACGGCTTATCTGTCCCGTCGAAGATTGAGATCGGAGTCAGGGCGGCCGCCGCGATCATCAGGTCGAGATATTTTCTAATAAATCCCGCCGCGACGGGTCCGTAATAGCCTCGCAAAAACTCGTCGGTCAGCTTCCGATCATCCTGGTTCGGGTTCCACAATAGCTGGGCCTGCAGCCAATTCTTCAACTCGCCCATGTCGCCGCCTTCGCTGTTGTAGTCGCCCTCTTCGAAGAGTCCCTTCCCGCCGTTAGCGGCAAAGAACCGCATGTTCGGGCCGATGGTGGCGTAGTCGGGCAGCGGCTGGAGGTAGTGCCGGAAGTTCGTGACGTAGTCCCATATGTAAAGGCGTCGCGTGAGGCGGCTCCAGTCCTTGATGTCGGTCGCGAAGGGGATGTTGCGTCCCTGGTCGAGAGGGGTGCCGAAGTCGCATTCGATCGAGCACAGCCGCACGATCACGTTCGGTTTCGGTTTGAGGGTCTTGGGGGCGTGCCGGCTCCATTGGTAGGCCAGCGTGTCCACCGCTACGTTTGGAAATTGATGCCTAATGCCGTCCGCAACATAATTTGCAAGCGCGATCACAGGCGCGGACTGGGAGCCCTCCGTCTTGGCCAGCGCCTGGCAGATGTCGCATTGGCAGGGATTGAAGCAATCGTTTTGTGAGACGGAGACGATCGTCGCCTTCGGGTTCGCTCTCAGCCTCTTTCGCACTTGTTCGAGAACGTATTTGCGAAGTTCCGGGTTGGTGGTGCAGAGCTGGGCGTTCTCTGCCGTTCGCTTGCCGCCGATCAAGCTGAACCACTCCGGGTGAACGGCGAACTGAGTCTTGGGATCGACGAGCGCATAGTAGGTGTGCACGAAACCCTCGTACACCGTTCCATTGCCGTGGACGTCCTTCAGCCCCTCGTTCCAGCCGTTGCAAAGGTTCCGGCTTGCCCACTCAGTCTGAAAAGCTCCATGCCAGTAGGGGTCGCGGTATTCGAAGACTGGCTTCTCGTGGATGTTGAACGGGGCCAGCGTTAGGTAAGTGTTCTTGGGATAATCGGCGGCCCAAGGCGTCCACCACCTCACGCCGAGGATGTGCAGCAATCTATGCACCCCGTTCAACAACCCGCGCGGACGTCCACCGAGGACGTCGAGTCGATCCTTCACGGTTCGGATGACGAACTCGTCCGGGCCGAGCTTGTTGGAGTCGATATCGGGACAGTCGTGGACGGCTTCCCGCGTGGCACCCAGATGAATTCGGATGAGGCCACTCCTGAGCGTCAGCCGCTTAATGCCCATTTTGGTTAACGCTTCGGACAGCTCTTCGGCTGCGTGGTGCTCAGCCGGTGTTCGGTCGGCGGGCACAGTCGCGGCTACCACGCCCGGCGTATTCCTGACCTGAACACTTAGGACGGTCGACATGGAGAGCATCAGACCGAGAATCGTAAGCGAGAATCGCTTCATAGATTGAGTTTAAGCCACCTGGAGGAAGGGATGATAAAATACCTTTGTGCACGAGGATTTAACCATCCTTTTCGAGCCTGCCGAGGAGGGTGGATTCACTGCCTGGATCTCGGAGGGCGATACCCTTGAGGAAGGGAAGAGATGGTAGTGGAAACGCTGCACGAGCTCCTGCAAGTTTGTCGAGAGCAAGCCATTGCCGACAATTGCGCGGCGGCAATCGTCGATCACCTGCCAAGGTCCGCCTAGCCAACTTCAGCCCGAAGAGAAATCTTAAGGTCATGACAAATCGCGCGAACAGTATTACGCTTTACCGGATCGTGTCGAGGCACAGTTGAAGTGGCGTCAGTTGGGGAGTTCCGCCAAACTTCGTGACGTGCCCCTGCTGAGGGAGCCCACCAGCCGGCCCTAACTTCTTGACAGAATCAGTGTAGAAGCGAAAGCGGTTTTGCGACTTCAAGCATCCTAGAGACAAATCTATTAAATATTTCCTTTATTGCGAAAGGTGTTGTAATATAGGACTTATTGAAGTTCACGACTCTCATCGTAATGAGCATGTTCGCCATGTTTGGTTCAGCCATCGGAGTTGTTGCCTCCGGTCATGAGACGACAAGACCGCAACCCAGAACATATACGTGCGACAGCGTACTAGACGACGTGTGCGTCATCCCTTGCACTCCTATTCATGGAGCGTCCTACCTAGGTCAACACGCGGCAGGTAGAAGAGGCTGCACCGGCACCGGTTGTGTGGCATTGCAATGCGAGTTGAAGCAGTACGACACGACCGACTGCACAGGGTATTACTTTACGCTCCAGTCGAATGTCGTTAACGGATGCCCCTAAAAGGAGCCCTGATAATGAAGCGCGATAGAGGCTTTACACTGATCGAAGCGCTGTTTGTATGCGCAATCGCCGCCATTCTTGCCGGCACATTGACGCCTGTCCTCATCGCCGCCAAAATTAGAGCGAAGTCAGCTAGTTGCATGAACAACCTGAAGCAAATCGGCCATGGGTTCCAATTGTATGCTCAGGACAACGAAGATGATTTGCCGCCGTACGTTGTGTCGAGCATCGTGGGTGGAACGACCCAAGCCTGGCAACAATTGAGCACGAGCATCAAGCCCTACGGACCCACGCGAGACACGTTTCGCTGCCGGCTGGACAACGGACTCAATGACTGGGGAAGTTACGAAGAGAATCTTGGGTTGCTCCACGTTGGAAGGCAAATAAGTGCCAATCCTCTCCAATTTCTCATCAAGTTCACCGACATCGACAACCCAACATCATGTTATATATTTTTTGATCGCCTTGTGATCGATGGCACGGGATTTCCGCGTCGCTATCGATCGGCCCACGGCTCCGAGGTCAACAATCTTTTTGCGGATGGTCACTGCGCAAAGACGCCGATCATTGAAGATGGTGCCCTCGGTCAAAAGTATCACTGTGACGGCGGGAGTTCGAGGCAATGAGGCGTTACTCAACCCTCGGCAGAGTCTTTCTGCTGTCGATTCCCGCTGTCGCGGTAGGCGTAGCGGCTGCCCTGTTCGCATCTGAACAAGTCTCCTATGTCCCAACGAAATCAGCGCCATCAAGAATTAGATAGCGCTCGGCAACGTCTTCGATGCACAGATTCGGGATCTGGCCGGTGCCTCTCGTGATGAAAAACTCTTCATCGAAGTGGTGATTACGATTGCACAGCTTGTAAGCTAGTGGAGCCTGCAGTAGGCGCAATAATAAATCAGTTGCCAAAGGGGTGGCGGTTTCTCTTCATACCTCTACCCTTCTCGGGCGACAAAAAGTCAATTGATGTAACAAGGGTGTCCCTTGCCGTTCAACAGCTTGCGCCCGCTCGATTTCGAGAGTTGCACAGTTGGATGATGCAGGCACAAAACTTATCTCGAACGTCTGTTTTAGGTCGCTGCAAAATCCTTGGGCTTGCGCCTTCGCTGTTGGTGAGCGCGCGGGCTGAGAAAACCTCGAATGACTCTCTTGCGACGGGCTCTGGGATCACTAGATTCCTTCAGATTCAAGTCGTTCCAAGCTTTTTTATCCTTCAAGGTAAGAGAAAGCTTATGCGATATTCGTCTTTTACTGCCGCGATGAATGATGTTCCCCACTAGCCGAGCTCACCACGGAGCGCGCCTCGCGAGTTCGCGTCTTTCGACATCGTGAAACGCCGGGCGTTGCAAAAGCGTCATAATAGGCAGCGCTCGGGACACCTATGGCCCGGGCTTCTTTTATGTCTGAAACACAAATTCTCCAAGGCTTTCGCGCCTTGGCCCTCTCGCCCTCCCTGCACACCCTTCTCGACAAGCTGGCGTTCGTTAAGCCGACACCGATCCAGCAGCAGGCTATCCCGCACGCCCTCGAGGGCAGCGACTTGATCGGCATCGCCCAGACGGGCACTGGCAAGACGCTCGCGTTTGGCCTGCCGATTGTGCACCGCTTGCGGGATCTAAAGGGTCCGGCGCTGATTCTCGTGCCTACGCGCGAACTCGCCCTGCAGGTCGAAGAAGTGTTCAAAATGATCGCCGGCCCTGCGGGGATGCGAACGGCGGTGCTGATCGGCGGAGCGCCGATGGGCAAGCAGGTTGGGCAGCTTCGCGGCCGACCCGACATCATCGTTGCCACCCCCGGCCGCTTGATGGACCACATGCAGCAGCGCACGGTGGACATCTCGCACGTCTCGATCGTGGTGCTCGATGAGGCCGACCGGATGCTGGACATGGGTTTCGCACCCGCCATCCGACGTATTCTGGACGTGACGCCGTCGACTCGGCAGACCATGCTTTTCTCCGCCACGATGCCCGGCGAGATCGCCGACATCGCGGGCCGCTATTTGAAGCGTCCGGTTCGTATCGAAGTCGAGAAGCCCGGCACGACCGCCGACCTCGTTACCCAAGAGTTGTTCGTCCTTGAGAAAGAGGATAAGAACGAGCTGCTCGCCGAGATGCTTCGGCGCGAGAAGGGCTCCGTGCTCGTCTTTGCCCGAACTCGACACGGCGCGCGCAAGATCGCCCGCTCTATCCGAGGCATGGGTCACACGGCGGCGGAGATTCACTCCGACCGAACTCTGCCCCAACGCAAGGCCGCTCTCGCTGGGTTCAAGCACGGCGAGTTTCGGATTCTCGTCGCGACGGATATCGCCTCTCGGGGGATCGACGTTAAGGAAATCTCCCTGGTGTTGAACTACGACCTTCCGGACAATCCCGACGATTACGTGCACCGCATTGGCCGCACGGGTCGCGCCGGCGCTCCCGGCCACGCAATCACCTTCGCGACGCCCGAGCAGAGCAAGGACATCCGCGACATCGAGAAATCGATCCGCGGCCAGCTTCCTTTGTCGCCCGATTCGCCTCTGAAGCCCTCGCGATTGCCGCAGGCAAGACCGCAGTCGAACGCGCCGAAGCCGCCTCAGCGAAAGCTGGCGGGTCCACGCGGCCAGAAGCGAGCCGGCGGCGAGACCGCCTTCGCCTTCCGCGGGCGAAGGCACTAGGTTCGACGCGAAGCTTCTGTAGCCGCACCTGAAAGGGGCGAGCGCGGGTTACTCCTGCGGCTACAGACGCTTCACGTCTAAATGAAGGGACTCCTTTGCTGCCTTTGCGACCGCGTCCGCCCCAAAAGTATCTTCCTTATACTTCCCCGCCGCGTACAGCCCCATCTGATCTGCGTAGTGCGGGCTCAGGGGATTGTCCGTGTCGCCGTATGGCAAGACGCTCCAGGAGCGCACGCCCTTCGGCTCAAGCGACACGATCATCCGCGTACTGGACCCGAAGTTCGCGCGAATCCAGCCTCCCGGCTGGATCGCGCCAGTCGTGGGGCGCACGGCGGCGTTGACGCCGCCCAAATTGGCGAAGCCTCCCGCCGGAATTTGCTTTCCGCCCCGCTCCATGCGCAGCATCTTGCCCCAGGGAACGTCGACCGACCCTAGATCAGCTTTTAGCTTAGCACCGGCCGCGATGAGATCCTTCTCGGCGGCGTTGGTTTGGTCTGCGCTCCACGCAACCCCCGATGTGGCTCCGGCGGCCAAGGCCGCATTCGACCGGCGCTGCAGCAACCAGTCCAGATAGAGCGCGGTGCCGACGCTCTCAATATCCGCGCGGCCGTTCCAGCGCTGCATCACGCGAACCTCGTCGAGCTTGCCATCGCCGTAAAGCCCTAGCCTCTGAGCGGCGGCGGCGGCATTCGGCACGAGAGTGTCGGTCGCAATCTTCATCGCCTCCTCGGGCGAGACGCGACGGTCCGCCGTGAGCAACTCGGCGAGCCGATCGTAGCGCGAAGTGTGCCCTAGCGTCGTGACGTAGGCGGGCCACAACTTCGGGATCTCATCGCCCAAGGTCGTCAGCCAGGGTGCGGAGTTCGCGTTGACGAGTAGGCCCGAAGCCGGATTCTTGGCATGGGGAAGCTCGTCGGTCGTCCAGAGAGTGGACGACCAGGCCGTGTTTGGCAGACTGCCATCGACGGGGCTTCGCCAGTTCACGCTCTCGTCGCGTTTCGGAAGATGGGCATTGTATTGATAGGCGATGTTGCCGTCGACGTCTGCCACCACGTAGTTCCACATCGAAAGGCCGCACGGCTTCAAGGCTTCCCGGAACTGGTCCACATTCCGAGCCCTCATCATGGCCAGCGCCTGGTCGATGGCGCTGAAGTCGCCCACCGACGTAAATTTCACCGCCATCGGGCTGAGCGGGATCATGGGCCCCCACGTCGTGACTTTGACAACCTGCTTAAAGGTCGTCAACTTTCCGTTATCCAGATAGCGAAGGTCGACCTGCCGGTTCTCGAAATCCCGCCATTCGCCGTGGAAGCTGTATTGCCGCGCGTTCTGGGGATTCGTTTTGACCTGGTACAGCGCGTAGAGCGAGGGGTTGTTGTTCGTGACGCTCCAGGCGATCCGGTCGCTGTGCCCTCCTATTCCCACCGGCAGACCGGGAATGCAAATGCCGCGAAATTTTACGCCGCCTGCATACAGTCCGAACTCCTGCCAAACGATTCCGTTCTGGCCGTCGATGCCAAGGTGAGGGTCTAGGGACAGGATGGGGTGCCCGGTCGTGGTGCGCTTGCCGGAGATTGCGAATTGGTTGGAGCCCACGCCGATTCCAAGCTGGCCCTGCAGCTCTTGGAGCGGAAAGGCGAGATTGGCGAGTTGGGTCATCGACAAGACGTCGACGACCGTAAACGGCTCGATCCAACCGGGCAGCTTCGACCTATTTTCGGCGATGTACTTGTTCGCCCCGTCGCAGAAGGATTGCAGCAGTGCCTTCTCGTCCGCCGGCATCGACTCGGAGAACTTTAGGGCGGCATCCTCCAGCCCGATCGACCGCATCATCCCGTCCGAAAGCAGGGAGGCGCGCCCGTGGATTTCTGCCATACGCCCTCGGGCCAGTTTGTAGCTCTCGGCCATGCGGGCGGCGTATTCCCTGGCTTGGGCATAACCCAAGCCATAGAGACCGTCCTCAAGTTTGTCGGCCACCACGCTCGCTACGCCGTAACCATCCC
>JBBSFL010000072.1:0-12170 GCA_038238735.1 Fimbriimonadales bacterium
CCCGTTCTTCCGGTGCCGGGCCAACGCCCCGGCCTGCTGGAGCATCGGGCGGGGACGACCGAAACATTGTGTCGGCGCCTCCCACGGCACCCTCGGTGACCCCCCCAGCGCCCGATCCTGGGCAGATCAATATCACCGTCCACGGCCAGCGGCCAGCTCCGACCGGCGGCGGAACGCCGGATCGTGGCAACGGTGTTCAAGCCGTGCTCGGCGCGGCGCGCAGCAACTTCCAACTCAAACATTGGGCCGAAGCGGCCCGCAATTACGAGGAAGCGATCTCGTTGGGCGGAGGACGGGCGAGCAGTTTCCAGCGGCTCGGCGACTGCTACAAGCACCTGGGCCAGAATGCCAAGGCGGTAGACGCCCTGAACCGCGCCGCTGACGCCTACGAGAACGCGGGCAACACGGCCGGGGCCGAGACTTGTCGTCAGGAAATCAAGCTTCTGAAGGGGAACTGACTTCTTGAAGCGCCTCCTGCTCTTCGTCTTGCTCGGCTGTACTTGCGGCGCGTTGGCCCGGTCCCGCGGGTCGGCGGTGCCTGAGCTTTTGATCGTCCAGCTCCACGTTCCCCTCATCGACAGCGCGAGCCCGGCAACGCCTCCGATCGATCCCAACGTTGCCGTCGCCGATGTCCTAGCGCAATCGCTAGACGATGATGGACGGGTTGCCCCGATCGTTTGGAGCATCACCGACCCGACTTTTCGGGACGCCCTTACAAAGGGAAAGCTGAATGACGTATCGCCCGATCCCTCGCTGGACGGGGCGCTCAAAGTCGCTTCTCGGCTCGGCTGGGAGTATGTTTTATTCGTCAAGGTCGTCCGGAACGGCAAAGAGGTCACGGGCCAGTCCCGGCTTTATCGGGGACGCTCCGAGATCTGGCGCGATCCCGCACCGATCGACCGGGACCAACTGGCGATGCTGAAGCAGATGCTTCGGCAGAAGCGCATGACTCAAGACGCCTTCGACCGAGCGGTCGAGCAGCAAGAGTATTTGCACCTGAGCGTGGTCGCGGCCAGCAACGACGAGCGCGTCATCATGCAGGCCGAAGAGAACACCGCGAAATCCATCGCTCGCACCTGGGGCGAGGCGCTCGCCGCGGGTCCCCTGAAGTCTTTGATGCCCAAGCGTCGGCAAGCCACCCCCCCCCCATCCCCGGGACAGGACCCCCATCCCGCCGGCCCGCCCGTCCATGTGCCGACTTCCGGACCGGTAGGTCCGCCGCTTGCCCCGCCCACGGGCCCGGGACCGACTGTCAAACCTCCGGCTGATCTTCCCGTGGGCAACGATGCCCTGAAGGCGAGCTTGAAATCGCTTCTCGACAACCACCAGACGGCGGCTGCGATAGGCTTGTTGCGAGATGCGATCGACGCCTCCCCCCTGGACGCAGAAAGGCGTGGAATGCTGGTCGAAGTTCTGCTCGGAGCCGGTTACGCTGAGCAAGCGGCCCAAACTGCCCGCCAAGCAGCCTCGATTCTCCCAGATAAGGTCGGTCTGCGGGTCCTAGCGGCTCGGGCCTGGCTGGAAGCGGGGAAGCCGGACGAGGCGCAGATCGACCTGAACGAAGCCATCGCCCGCGATCCCGATTCCCCCTACACGCGCCTGCTGCTTGGCCAGATCGCACTTCGCAAAGGCGACCTGCCGAACGCCTTCGATCACTTGGGCGCGG
This sequence comes from Fimbriimonadales bacterium, assembly GCA_038238735.1. Taxonomy (GTDB): domain Bacteria; phylum Armatimonadota; class Fimbriimonadia; order Fimbriimonadales; family Fimbriimonadaceae; genus JAFDWR01. The sequence continues at coordinate 1,667 of JBBSFL010000072.1, forward strand.
GCCTCGCCAAGCACCCCACCGCCGACCTGTTTTACGAACGAGCCGTGGCGAATGCGATCGGCGGCAACTCCCTCGGAGCCTCCGCGGATATGGCCAAAGCGGTCGAGCTTGGCCTGCCTTCCGAGGGTGCGCTTGCCCGTTATCGGGAAGCCGTTCATCAGTTCGACGCGGCTTTCGAGCGCGGCACAGAGGAGCTTCGAAGCATCGTACAGCGAGCGGCCCTCAAACGAAAAGACCCAGGCGTGCGAGTTCTTCTGGAGCGGAACGCAAGCATGGCGACTACCCGCGCCGCATTCCTGGAGAAGCTGAACCCGCCCGCCCAACACCAGAAAAGTCATGACCAGCGCGTGTTGGCATTGAAGTTGCTGGTCCAGTGTCTTGGCGACGTCCGTTCGTATATCGAAACCGGCGACGACGAGGCACTCTCCGATGCTCGCTTAAACCTGGGTGAAGCACTCGGAGGCCTTGCCTCGGCGAAGGCGCTTTTCGCAAGCGAGTCGGCCCCGCCGAGCGCTCATGACCGCCCTTAGCTTTTTTGGCCTTCTCCTTTTGGTCTTTGCGGCGACTTTTGGAGCGTCGTACTTGGTCGTGTGGTTTTCCCGGGGACTCAAAGGGTCTGCGGTGCCCATCGAAGGGGGCGCGGTGCGTCTCAAGTGTACGCACGGAGTCTATCGAAGCCGGTTCCTGGGTGTCTCCTCAGCCGGCTGGCGTCTCACGGCTCCCCTTTCCCGCGACTCCTACGTCCCGCTTCGGCCCGGCGACGAACTCGTCCTGGAAGCGCCCGTCGTGGGTGCGGCGCTGACCGCTCGGACGAGGGTCGTTTCGCGCGACGCGGATTCCCACGAACTAATGGTCGCCCGGCCTTCCCGAACCCACCGCCTGGAGCGCCGCGAAACGCGACGGCTGCTAGAGCCGAATGGAGTGAGTTGCACTCTGGAAGGTTCTGAAGCGGCGATCGTCGATATCTCCCGCTTTGGGGCGCGGCTCGACTGCTCCGCGGCGGTCGGTTCTGGCGAGCGGGTGCGCTTGGACTTGCAATGGTTCGAAGAGCCGGTCTTCGCGTGGGTCCTCGAAGTTCTCCCCGTGGAAGGATCGCGCGGACGAAGAACCCTCTGCCGGGTTCGGTTCGAGGATGGCGTCAGCCTTCCATCCGGCCTCACCCCGGCCTAAAAAAAGCCCCCTCGACTTGATCGAGAGGGCTTTCGGTATCGGGCGGTTTGACCGCTCGTCTCCGCAGAGGGAAGGAGGATATGCATTTATTTAAACGATTCGCAGCCCCCTCGGGTTCCGTCGTTTGTGAGGACCCATCGATCGGCTTATACTGCCAGCGGGCCACCGGCCCAGCTATAGGCGGCTTAGACTGCTGAGGGCCTACCAAGGGTATTTGCTGATCCGGTGGAATCGAGGGGGCTTGACGACCAGAGTGTGAAATCCGAGAACGCTTCGGGATCCAGCCTGCCTAAGTTCCCGTCGCCCAAAGCGTCCGCTCCGCATCGCGTGTAGCCCTGTATCGCTTCTTCCCGAGTCAGCGCCTCCCCAGGAAAAAAGTTCGGAGGACGATCCGACGCTGTCGTGATGCCGTCCCAGGGGTCGCCCGCTACGATGGGGCGGTCCGAGCTCAGGCTGAGCCGAACGCCCGCATCCTTGACCGACCTCGTCCGATTCAGCAAGGCTGCCCGTTCCGGACCTAACTGCCGCTGGTACGAGTGCCCGAAGCGCATGAGGAATTCGGGCTGCATGCAGCAGAAGGGGTTCAGATTCGCCATTCTCTCGATCTGAGCGTCGGAGAGGATCATCGCATGCTCTATCCGGTGGCGGCTGGGTTCGCCCGTCGCTTCGAACGCGTCGAGGACGAGATCCGTCGCGTAGTCGCCGATCGAATGGATTGAGACCTGATGCCCAGCGTCGTGAGCCGTCAGAACCATCTGCCGCAACTTGTCCGGCGAGTAGATAAGCTGCCCGCCGACCTCGCGCCCTGCCGGAGCGCCGGCTTCGGCAGGATTTGAGTGTCGAGTTAGAACGGGCCCCGCAGGCGTCTCGCCCGAATAGCGCCCGTAAATTGCAGCCGTAGCAGAGCCGATCGCCCCGTCGGCGAAAATCTTGATCCCGGCCATCCGGCACCGGTCAGGATCCATGATCGCAAGTCGCTCGGTGATCGCCTCCCAAGGGGTCGCACGAGGACCAAAAACCTCCGACCACTGCAGATAGAGGCGCAATCGTATGGGGCATCCCCGCTCACTGGCGAGGCGGTACGCCTCCAACTCCTGGAGCAAGTTGTATCGCCCCGTCATCATGTCGGCGGCGGTGCCTATGCCGAAATCGGCCATCGAGCGCCCGGCATCGAGTATCGCTTCGACCATCTCTTCCAAAGAGGGATTCGGCACCGCGCGAGTAACTCGCTCATGGGCAGCTTCTAGAAGAACGCCGGTTAGTTGGCCCGCGGCGTCTCGAGCAAATTCGCCTCCGCTAGGATTCGTCTCGTCTTCGGCGATCTTGGCTCGCTTGAGAGCCGCCGAGTTGGCGACACTAGCATGGCCATTCACGTGACGGAGTAGGATCGGAATCGTGAGGGAGATCGCGTCGAGGTCTCTCCGGCTCAAATGCGCTCCCCCCGCGTACCGAGTTTGGTCGTAGTGAACGGCTAAGAGCCAAGCATCCTCGTCAACTGACGCCAGCCGATCGCGCACCGCATCCAATACCGCCCCATGGGACTCGCATTGCCCCAGGTGGAGCTTTTGGAGATCGAGCCCCGTCGGCAGAATGTGGCAGTGATTGTCGACGAATGCGGGCAGCATCCATGCGCCCCCAAGGTCTTCCCCCAAATCGCCTGCGACCATCGCGCCACGAGAGATGACGCGGCCGTCCGCGACACGCATCGTTTGAAGCTCCCCGGTAAGGCCCCAGCGGTGGTTCGTGTAGGTCACGCCTGAAGCACTTCCTCGCCAACGCGCTCCGCCGACTCCAGCGCACCCTCCACGAACCCGACCCAACTCGCCGTATGCTCCCCGGCGAAATGCACCCGCCCCTCGGGGGGCGCGATGTGCTCCATGTGCTCCAGGACATAGCCCGGTGCAAGGTGCGAGAACGCACCGTGGGCATACGGATCGGCGACCCAGTTGTGGATCCAGCCCCGCTCGAACGTCTCCGAGGCGTCTGGGAAAATCTGAGCCAACTCGTGAACTCCGGCGCGCACAGGGTCGGGCAGGGCCGCGATCTCAGCCGCCTGATCGCCACAGATGTAAGCGGTCAGAACGGCCGCTTCGTCCAGCGAGGCATCCCAAGTCTGCTGGATCGAGCGATCGCAAAGCAGGCTCCCGCCCCATCCCGCGTATCGCCACCACGGCTCGTTGAATTCCCACACGAGCTTTACCACCCGCGACATACGGCAGCCTTCGATCGCGCAGCGTTTCTGAACCGTAAGCGCCGGCTCGAAAACCACACGCTCCAAGGCGGGCGGCGGGAGAGTCAGGATTACGCGATCCACCCTTTCCTCGCCATCCTCGAAGGCGAGCGTAACGCCGGTAGCGTCCTGCCTGACTCGCCGCAGGACCCGGCTGTACTGAGGCGAGGCACGCAGCCCTTCCAGCATCTTGATGCAAAGAGCCGAGAAGCCGCCTGGTACGCGATAAGCGCTCATCACGTCGCCGTCTCGGTCCAGATAGTGCCGGAATCCGTCTAGCCAGCCGAGCAGCCCGATCCTGCCGGGATCGTCGCCCTCGTCGCTGCGGTAGCGCGCGGTCACCCACCACTGCCCCCTGGCGCTCTGGCATTGGTTGGCGATGAAACCCTCGAAGCTGGCGCGGTCCAGGTCCTGTTTGCCGGTGTTCTTCCAAGCCGGCGATTTCAGGTCGCGAATCAGCTCTCGAGCCGCCGCTTCCACGCGCAGATCGTCCTCCATCGCGTCGGTCCAGAGCTCGGCCTCGGTTGTTTCGTGGCCCTCATAGATGACCTTGCTCGGCCAGTTGCCGCGCGACTCCGGCTCCAAGTCTAGCGACCGCATCAGATTCAGAACTCGGTGGTGATCGGCGTCGATCCACTCGCCACCCGCTTCGTAAAGTACGCCGTTCCCTTCATCGACGGTATGCAGACGACCGCCCGGGCGACCCTTGGCCTCGAACAGCTCAACTTCGGCACCCGCCTCCTCAAGCAGCATCGCCGCCCGAAGACCGGCGGCGCCCAAGCCGACGATGCCGACTTTCACTTATCGCCGCCTCGCTTGATTTCGGCGTCCCGAGCGCGCACGATTACGTCAGCGATCAGCAGGACGACGACGGCTCCGCCCGCCGCATAAACCGTGCCCTCCGAAGTCTTCTCACGGAGCAGGTATAGCGTCAGCCCGGCTGCCAAACACGCCGTGCTCACAAGGTACGCGCTCAGTCCGCGCTTGCGATGGCGGAAGACGTTGAACATCGCCATCGCAGCGCAAAGGAAAATCGCCGCATTCAGGAAGAGGTGAAACTCAGACTCGGTCAAGCCGCCTCCTCTCTGCCGCCTTTCGGGCGATCGGGTCTTGGGATCGACTCAAGAGCTTCCACTCCTCCTCGCTGTCCCAGGCCGTTCGATAGGTTGCAAGAATCTCCTCGAAACCGTCTGGTTTTGTAGTCTCGGGAGCGGCCATCGCCCAGCCTATCTCCTCCGCAGTCCTCACTCCCACCAGCACCGGATTATCCCGCGCCAAATCCTGAATCGCCGCCTGCCCCAAGGCGCTCGGATTGAGCGTGCGGTCGAGGTCCGAGACCTTCCACTGGATTGGAAGGTTGACGAACGGCATTCCGTAGCCCCAATTCAAAGGCTTGCTCGTCACCATTCCTACCCTCCGCTCTTTAGCTAACGGTATTAGCGCCCCGTAGGACGAAGCCGAGTAGTGATTGCGTGGAGTAAGCACTGCGTCGAACGCATCGTGAGCCTGCCAGATCGCCCCAATTTCGGAAGCCGGACCGTCACAGCAGAGCCCGACGTGCCGAACATGACCCTCCTGGCGCGCCATCTCCAGAGCCTCAAGTGCGCCCTCGGTCTGATAGCTCTTCAGCGAGCCGCGTACCTGGAAGAAATAGAACTCCAAGTGGTCTCGGCCGATCGCGCTGAGGGTCTCGATAAGATGGGCCTCCACCAGATCGCGGGCGTGGCGAGCGTCGGTCGCGCGCTCAGCGTCCAAGCCGCCGATCGTCATAATCTGCGCCGCTTCGCCCAGGTCCAGCTGCCGCAATGCCCCGCCCCACAGAGCCGGTCCCTTGCTGATATCGATCACCGTCTGAGCTTCCAGAGCGGAAGTGACCAGTCGATCCCGCCAGCCCTCCGACGTTGCGGCCTGGGGCGCGGCAAGGCTGATCCAGATCGCTGGATACGCACGATTCGTCCGGCCAAGGACAGCGTCAGGCACGCCCGATGGTACCTGCCACGCCCCCAAGTCAGGCCTACACTCCCCGTCTGTAAGTCAGGCCAAGGCTAAGCTATGCGATAGATGAGTGGCTACCCTCGCTGACCGTGATGAGCCCAGGACCGAAGCTGCAAACGTCTGCCACCGCCAGTCGGTGTTTCTGGGCTCCGATCCCCAGGACACCGCCGCTTCGTACTTCGAGCGAATAGATCGTCCCGAGAACCCCATCGATCTCCAGGTCGTGCAGCTCGCCCACCAAAGTGCCCGCGCTGTCCACCACCTTCAGCCCTTTCAGCTTCGATAGCTTGAGCAGACCCGGAAGAGAGCTGTGCCCTGCCTGTGTCGCTGATACATTATCAACCGTGATAGCGTCATCTCCGATTCGCTTGACTTGCTCGAACATCAGCACCGACTCGCCACGTTCACCGTTCACCACGAATCCGGTCGCCCTCATCGCCTGAGGGTCAAAGAGAATATCGTCGACGGAACCAAGTTTCCGCCCGTCGTCGAGGCTGACGACGGCTTTGTGGTGAAGGGAATCGGCGGTTATCGATATCTGTTGTTCCATGGTGTACACCGCTATGACCGCCGATTCATCGGTTTCGTTTCATGTGAACCGACGGAGCAGAACACGGGCTAACCCAGCACCAGAGACCCGATACGATACAGCTTCCCGCTTCCTGAGGAAGCGGCTTGGAACGGGTCAGCGTAACGAAAGCTCTTCCAACTGATGTTAAAGGGCGGTGAAGGGTTACCGCTTTTGTCAGCCCGCATCCCGACTCCCAGAAAACGGCGGCATATGTCCGCCAAAGGGCGGGCCAATCGACCTATCGATTGGCCGGTTGTTCTTTCGCTACGGTTTGTCGTAAGGTGGAGCAACCTAGCGTGGAACCCGAAGAACTACAGGACCTTAGAGATCAACTTCAACGGGTGACCGATCGGCTGACTGCGATCGAGAATCGGCTTGGCATGCGGGCTTGGCAAGCTTCCAGCCTCGGGTCCCCGTTACGCCATCCGTGCCCGCCAAGGCACGGGAGCCGATCGCGGGTCCGCCGCCGGTCATCGCGACCCCGCCGAGCCGCTACGTCCAGCCGCCCGGCCCTGGCCATCGCCACCTTTCGGCGGCGAAAGACTCGCTCCCCTGAGTAGGATTAGGCGATGGCGATCACTGTCCGACCCTACGACGGCGAGAGCGAGGGCTACTGGGACGTCCGCTCGCTGACCTACTATAACGGGCAGCCGATCCCGCCCGTGAAGCGCACCCTGTCCACCCGCGGATTTATGGCGGAGGAAGATGGGACGGTCCAGGGGACCTATAACGTGCTCGACCTGACGTGCTCGTGCCGGGGCGCCGTACTCGACTGCGGGGGTATCGCCGGAGTCGCCGTACACCCCGCCAGGCGAGGATCCGGCATTGGATCGGCGATGATGCGCTACGCGGTTCGCGAAATGCGCGAACGCGGCGTCCCGATGGCCTCCTTGTACGCCTACCGCGAGTGGTATTACCGCCGATTCGGCTATGAGATGTGCGGCACTCGCTCTAAGCTAAACTGCCCGGCCCACCGCTTCCCGCATCTGGCACCCGAGTTGCCCGTCCGGTGCCTCCCCTCCACGGAGTGGGCGCAGATCGACGGCTGCCACCAGAAGTTCGTGATGGCTCGCAACGGCGGCAGCCTTCGCGATCAGAAGTTGTGGGAGCGAATTGTTAGTGACAAGAACGTGATCTACGCCGCCGGCGACCCGACGGAGGCTTACGCAATCGTCCAGCACGAGGTCGATTTCTGGAAAATCCAGTCCATCCAGGAGGTCACTTGGTCGACCGCGCGAGGATACCGCTCGATCTTGGGCCTCCTCGCAAACATCGGAGTCAACAAAACGGCGGTGGAGTGGACCGAGCCGGGCGACAGCCCTTTCCTGGCCTCGTATCTTGACCAGTCTGTGGACGTCGCATTGAATCGGTCGATCATGTACCGGGTGACCGATGTGCCAGCGGCGCTGGCTGGGGTTCAGTCCTTCGGCCTCGGCTCATTCACCTTCCAGGTGATCGACGACGTTGTTCCCGAAAACTGCGGCCCGTGGCTCGTGACGTTCAATCTGGAAGGAGTTACTATCGTGCCGGCCGTTACGGCGGACTTCACGATCACCATTCAGGCTTTTACCCAGGCCCTTCTCGGCGAGCCTAGTTTAGGCGACCTGGTCCGAAACGGGATGATCGACGTGCATCGTGAAGAGGGCCTGGCATCCGCAGAGTTCCTTCTGCCGCCGTCGCGGGTCTACTGCCTCGAATTCTTCTGACCGCTACTCGATTTCGAGGGAGCGGAAGCGCTTCTCGGTTGTGTCCATGCCTTCGGTCAGGGTGCCGTAGGCCCAGTGAATCTGCTTCTGGATTTCCGCCGCCTTAATGGCTTCCACGGAGCCGGGCGCAAAATTGCTGGGATCGCTTCGTTTATTAAGACGCTCAAAAGACTTGCGGATGTCGGCGAACGATGACCCTGCCTTGAGGCCGAGGATGGAGCAGGCGCGTTCTTGCATGGTGGCGACGGGGGCGACAGGCGTGTCGGAAGGAGCGGTCGGCAGGGGAGTCGTGGCCATCGCTTCGTCGAGCTCTCGGCTGGCGGAAGTCACCTCGCTGCCCGATATCCGATCCCACTCGCGGTTCACGTAACCGCGCAGGATGTCGTAAGCGCGCTGCGCGGTTCCCATGGAGTTAAGTTACCCGCCCAAGACAAGTGGGTTCGCCGGACCCCCGCCCGGCCAAGCAGACATCCCTGCGATCCAACTGGCACCTAGGGGGGACCTCGCGTCGCTCCCTTTCCGGCTTCTGAACTCCACCGGCTCAGCCGGGCGTCGCATACAATCGATCGCCAAAATCCCCCAAGCCCGGCACGATGTATTTCTTGTCGTTCAGGCCCTCGTCCAGCCCGGCGGTCACGATCTGGATTCCTGGGTGGTCGTGTTCGAGCTTGGCCACACCTTCGGGAGCTGCGACGACACAAACCATCACGCACGTCGAGGCGTTGCTGCCCTTGATCAGGCCGATCGCCTGGCTGGCGGAGCCGCCGGTGGCGAGCATGGGGTCGAGGCAGAGGGTGTATTTACCGGTCAAGTCGGGGAGCTTCAGGTAGTAGCTGCGGGAGATGGCGGTGTCCTCGTGCCGCTCCAGGCCGACGTAGCCAACTGCGACCTCGGGAAAGAGCTGGACGGCCGGCTCGAGCATCCCGAGACCGGCTCTCAGGACGGGCACGACGGCAAGGCTTTGGTCGAGAACGCGCTGCGGAGTTGCCTTCAGCGGGGTCTGAATTTCCCGCACGGTGGTCTTGAGGCCCCGGGTCGCCTCGAGAACAAGGAGCGTGGTGAGAAGGCGGCAGAATTGCCGAAAGCGGTCTGGCTCGGTTTCCCGATCCCTAAGGCCCGCCAAGAGATGTCCGGCGAGCGGATGGTCAAGAACGGTTAGCGGCATCGCGGCTCATTTTGCGCCATTTGGAGACGGTGTTCCGCTGTAGTGGATGATCTTTGTGCCCACTACCGTCTTGCCGTCGGAAGCTTCGACGTGCATGAGAACGTAGTCTCCGCCTTTCGTCTGGCCTTGAACGTCGAAGCTCTCTCCCTTCTTTTGTATGGTCAGTCCCAACTCTTTCGAATAGTAATCGGCGGCTTCCGCGGGGGTCGCGTTTGGCACCTGATCGATCTCGTAGCGTTTCTCGGTCGGCGAGGGTTGCCTTAGCATGGCGAGCGGCGGACGCAAGGGCTTCGGCATGAGGGGGAAGCCGATCTCCTTCGCCGCTTCGTCGGCGCTGACGGGGTGCGCCTCGCCTCCCGGCGGCACGGTTGGCACTATGACGGCGGGCATCGTCGGAGAGGCCCCCGCCGACCCACTCGAGGAGCTTCCGCAGCCAATAATGGCGAGAACGACCAAAGTTGCGGCGGCAAGAAAGGGACCTGTTCCCATGGGTCGATTATGAGCCACGATAACCTATGCGGTATCAGGATCAGGTTGTCAAAATGACCCAGAAGGCGCTGGAGGATCTCTGTCGAGCTGCCCTCGCGGTGCCCGCGGACCGTCAAGAGTGGGTGCCGGGCGGGGACGCGCGGTCTACGCTTAGCCAGATGCAAGAGGTAGCGACCTCGGCGCGTTTCTTCCTGCCTCTCCTTCGTTCCGGCGACGCGCCCGATTTCGACGAGCATGCTCTTCGCCAGACTCGTGCGCTGCGTGCGAGCTTCGCGACGATCGAGGAGTGCGTCACGGCAGCGCGTTCGTCTCTGACGCAGTTGTGCCAGGCGATTTCCGAAGTTCCAGAGGAGCGGCTCGAAGACGAGATGGTTCTGCCTTTCGGCGGCGGCACGACAATGACGACCGCGGATGTGCTGATGCTGCCTTATTGGAACATGACCTACCACCTGGGCCAGGTGAATCAGCTGCAACTCATGCTCGGGGATTGCGAGATGCACTGAGGTTGTTGCCGCGGGGGTCCGAGAATTGAAACTCCGACGCTCAGAGAGGCGTTAGAATGGGAGATCGGCGTGAGGAAGTTGCCCGCGAGGCGGGGAAAGACAGAATTCCCTCCGATTTCGCCCAAGAGGGTTGACATACCGGCTCGATGTTGGTATCATCTCTCCTTGCCGCTGGACCTTTTAAGGCCCGGTGGACAGCGCACGAACCTTGAAATTTGCATAGCGGTTGATTGAGAAGCATGTATCGAGCACTCGATAAAGCTACGAGTATTGAAGCTTAAGAGGGTGTGCGACGAATGCCTAGGGACAAGTTGCCGAAGAAGGACGCGATAGCGGCGAAACGCCCAGGGGAGCAGCACAAATGCGTTGATCCTGGGATATCCGAATGGGGAAACCCTGCAAGAGTAATGTCTTGTAACCCTGCAGTGAATACATAGCTGCTTGGAGGGAACCCGGTGAACTGAAACATCTAAGTAACCGGAGGAAAAGAAATCGAAGAGATTCTGCAAGTAGCGGCGAGCGAACGCGGAAGAGCCCAAACCAACTGGCTTGCCAGTTGGGGTTGTAGGGCCACTACTACCACCCCCTCGAATAGAGCTGAAGAGTTCTGTTCGAGGTTGGTAGAAAAGAAGATCGAGTAAGTTAACCGAACAGGATTGGAACGTCCGGCCATAG
>JBBSFL010000073.1:0-12138 GCA_038238735.1 Fimbriimonadales bacterium
CTTCTCACCGCCGGAGAGCTTATAACCCCGCTCCCCCACCACCGTGCCGTATCCTTCGGGCAAGCTCGAGATGTGCTCGTGGATCGCCGCCGCCTTAGCTGCTTCCACCAACTCTGCATCGGTAGCATCAGGCTTGCCGTACCGCAGATTCTCTCGAATCGTGTCGTGAACAAGGTAAGTCTCCTGCGTCACGACTGCAATGAATGTCGACAAACTCTCAAGCTTAATTCGGCGCACGTCTTGCCCATCGATCCTCACGGCGCCCGATTCCACATCGTAAAGCCGCGGGATAAGATAAGTAAGCGTCGTCTTGCCCGCCCCGGAAGCACCAACCAACGCTACGAGCTGCCCCGGTTCGGCTCGCAATGTCACCGACTTCAACGTCGGGTGCTCTTGCTCCGTCGAGTATCGGAAGCTCGCATGGTCCAACTCGACTGTGCCCTTGACCTTCTCCGGTGCAAGAGAGATTGCGTCGGAAGCGTCGACGATTTCCTGAGGCAAGTCGATGTACTCGAAAATACGATCGAACAACGCCAGCGCGCTTGTCAGTTCGACCTGCACATTCAAAAGCCCCGTCAACGGGAAGAACATCCGTGACTGCAAGGCTGTGAAGGCCACGATCGTTCCCAAACTCAAAGACGCGTCATGCCGCCCGATGACCAAATATCCTGCCAACCAATAGACAAGGACTGGAGTCAGCGAGAAAGTAAGCCCGATCAGGTTGAAGAACATCTTCATGATCATCGCCATGTGGATGTTCGTCTGAGTCAGCTTCTGATTCTCGTCGATAAACCGTCCCCGAGATAATGCCTCTCTCCCGCTCGTCTTCGTCAGAAGGACTCCCGAGACCGACAGCGTCTCGCTCATCGTCGAGTTTAAATCTGCCAACTGCGCCTGCGCCTGCCCCCGAAAGTGCCGCGCCCGATCCCCCACGAACCGTGCGACCAGCGCGAAGATTGGCAGAATGCCAACGGAAAGCAGGGTCAAGCGCCAGTCCAGCAAAAACATCGCGATTAGGGTCGAAATGACCGTCGTGACATTCGACAGAATATTGGCCGCCGTGTCGCTGACCACCGACTGAACCCCACTGACATCGTTAGCCAGCCGCGACTGAATCTCGCCAGTCCGCGTCCGCGTGAAGAACGCCAGCGACATCCCTTGCAAATGTTCGTAGAGCTGATTTCGCAGATCGCGCATGATCTGCTGCCCGACCACCACGCTCAAATAGCCAAACCAAATATTGAGTCCGATCGACCCGAACGTCGCCAGGATCGTGTAAATCGAAAACTGTGTAACGACACCTAAGTCGCCGCGTAAGAGCCCGTCGTTGATGATGTGCCGCAAGAAGAGCGGGCTGAGCAAACCGAGCCCGGCGGCCAAGAGCACCAGAACTGACGTGAGAAAGACCTCTTTCCTGTAGGGCCGAAAGGTCTGGGCGACGCGTCGCGTAGTCTCTTTGTTGACCTTGCGTGACTTGCCCGCCGGCGATCGCATGGCGGCAAATGCCATGCCCGAGTATAGCTTTCGAACCTAAGCGGCGATCGAAGCGCGCCCTTCCCGAATGGCGACGCTCACATCGACCGTTCCGAAACTCGGAAGAGTCAGGGGCACGACCACCGAAGCGAGGTCTGCCGATTGGACCCGCACATTGGCGCCTCGAATGATCCTGGCGTCACCAATCGTAACCGGGAAACCCAGTTGGAGAAGGATGCCTGCGATGGAACCCGATAAGCGCGAACTGAACTCCACAATCGCTGAGGCGGCCGATTGATCGAAAGTGACCACTGGGACACCCGTCAAATGCGAAGCGATCCTGTCCCCGGTTATCATCGGCATTCCGAAAACCAGAACACCCTCGATCGAGCCGGATATCTCGCACACCGAATTGATCTGCTGCTCCGTGATAAGTTGCCCACGAGCAACCAACGTGCCGACCGAGGGCTTTTCGCCCATCAACACTTCGCACATTCCCATCGCGGCCTCCGCAATGTGGGATACCAGGTCAGCCCTCAAGGGTCTGCACCCTGTCCTTTCCCGCAGAGGTCGCGAGAAGCTGTCCCAAATCAATTTGATTCAAATTCATCCTTTGCCGTGTACAAAACCTTCCAATGAATATTCTCGGATCGAACTCCGTCTCACATAGAGACTGTAAGCGGCATTTTTGTCACAAGGACTCCTAAGCCGCGCGTTCTTCAAAGAGCTTCCCATGACTTTCTAAGGAACCCAAGAACTCCGCCATCAAGGATTCCAGTGATTCCAACTCGAATCCCATGCGTACGAACGCCCCCGGGTCGACCCGATAACGCAGTCCATCCCAGCCTTTGTTGAGGCCCGCGCTCATCGCCAGATAATCGGCGATGTGAACGCAATCGGCGAGGCGATCGTTGGCCTCCTCCGGCCGGTGGTGGAATCGAATGGCGCGAACGAGGGGCTTCGGTAAATTCCAACTCTCTGCCAGGTGCGCGCCAACTTCCGCGTGATCGAACCCCAGCACCTCGCGCTCGATGTCGTCGAAGTTCCGCTCCTCTCCGGCAAAGGAATACAAACTCTCGACCCGCGTCTCAAGCCACACGTTCATCGCGACCTTGCCGATGTTGTGGAACAAGCCCGCTGAAAATGCCTCGGCGTCGTTTTGGCGAGCCCGCCTGGCCACGCACTGAGCCCCCGTAGCCACCGCGAGCGAGTGCGCCCAAAGCTCCTGCGGACCGAGCTCATAGCCCTTCAGCTCTCGGACGAGCCACGGATAGCTCCCCGCGATCATCGCCAGATTACGGACCGTCCTCATCCCAAGAACCACAACCGCCTCCGGAATCTCCATGATCTGCCGGCTAAGCGAGTAGTAGGCGCTATTGGAAAGCCGCAAAATGCGCGCGGCCAGCGAAGGGTCCTGCTGTAGCAGACGTGAGACGGACTGCGCGCTCGCCGTCGGCGACTCGGTCTCCCGAATGACCGCCGTAACTGCGGCGGGCAGCGTCGGCAAATCGGGCGTGCTCGCAACAAGATCGGTGAGCGACAACGGATTGGTTTTCGATAAATTCATGGTTAAGCCGCCAGCAACTCGCATGCCAGGTAATCGTTTTGGGCAAAAGATCGAACTTCTACGCGGCCATTCTCCGCGTGGAGAAATACTCCGCGAGTAAGGTGTCCGCCCAACTCATCGAGAAGCACCGGCACCCTGGCTTCCGCTAATTTCGCTCGAAGTTGTTGACCAACGATTTGGCCCAGATCGAGGCTGCTCGGAACGCCAAAACCTCTGGCGCCCCCGACAATCGCGGCCGCTAAGTTCTCGGTGGTCGCCCCCTTCGCCGTCAATTCCCCAACAAGGAAATCGACGACGGTCCCAGCATGGCGAGCGGCCGCACCATCGTCCTTTGGCATTCCCGGCAACAAAACATGAGCGAGTCCCGCCAAATGAGCCACCGGATCGAAGACGCAAAGCGCCACCCCCGCCCCGATCGCCTCACAAACCAGCGTTTGATCTCCCGCCCCGACTAAGCAGCCGGACGGACCAACTAATATTTCTTTCGAATCCACCCTTTCCCCCAGGAGGCGCGGCCCAAGATTCGCCAGAGGGCGCCCCACTTTCACGTTCCATCGGGGCTTCTCGTGGGCACAAGCAAAATTGCGGATTGAGGCAACCGTATTTTAATATCCGCGCCCTTTCGCAACGCTCAACGTCCTGAAACTTGATCGTCGAAAGACGGTTGCCTCTCCTCTCAAGCGGGGTGCCCTGCGGCACCCCTTTTTCCTTTCCTAGCGCCGAACGGCGGCGATCGCCGCTTCGAGAGATTCGTCGTCCTGCACGCGGAAGCTCTTTGCCTCCCGATCGATCCGCTTTACCAATCCGGAGAGCACATCGCCCCCGCCGCATTCGATGAACGTTGCGATGCCCTCGTTCAGCATATTTTGAATGGTCTCGGTCCAGCGAACGGGGCTTCTTAGCTGCCTTTCGAGAAGCTCCGGCCATTTGCCTTCCTGAACGATCGGCTGCGCGGTCACGTTCGAGTAAGCGCGTCCTCCCGGTTCAAACAAGACGCCCTCCAAGGCAGACGCGAACTCCGAGGCCGACTCGTCCATGAGCGGCGAATGAAAGGCGCCGCTAACATTCAGTGGCAAAACCCGCTTCGCCCCCGCCGCAACCGCCGCCTCTCCGGCCAGGCGCACCGCCTTGACCTCGCCCGAAATCACAAGCTGGCCTGGACAATTATCGTTGGCGACCACGACGATCCCAGGCACCGAAGCACACACTTGGTCGAGCTCGGCCCGCTCTAGCCCCAGAACCGCCGCCATCGTCCCCGGGCGCTCCTGCGCCGCCTTGGCCATGAGCTCGCCCCGCCGTTTCACAAGCCTCGCCCCGTCCTCGACCGAAAGAATCCCCGCCGCTACCAGCGCCCCGTACTCGCCGACGCTATGCCCGGCAAAGGCCGCGATCTCCGTAACGCCTTGCAGGTGCGCATCCAGGCACTTGTAGGCCGCTACTCCGCAGGTAAACAACGCAATCTGCGCATTCTGAGTTTGCCGAAGTGTCTCCTCGTCGACCTCGAAACAGAGTTTGGCGAGGTCCGTTCCCGTAGCCTCGGTCACCGAGGCGAACACGGCCCGGGACTCCGGCCTTGAGTCAAAAAGCGCCTTGCCCATGCCCGGTTTCTGCGAGCCTTGCCCCGGAAAAATCGCCGCGATCATCGCAGGCCAGCGTACCTCTGGGTTTGGGCACTAGGGGCGGGGAGGAGGCGGAGGCGAGCCGCCGCCCGGAGGGGAGCCAAAATTCATCCCTTTGTAAGAGTCGTGCGTCTTTTGAAACTGCTTCTTGAACTCATCGGCAAGGTCGGCGAAGGCCACGGTTTTTCCCGACGACGACATCTGGCGAAGCTGCTGATCGAAGCCAATTTGTGTCGTGAGATCGAAGTGGAGGGCTATCGTGCTGCGTGTGCCCGGCCTCAAAGAATCCAAGGAAATCCTGTTGCGAGGCTCGGTAGCCCACGAACCTTGCGACTCCGGATGCTCCTGCGCGAAGAACCTCCAAGCGAGTTCGTAGGCCGACATGCCACTATCTCCCATCTGAACGCCGCTCTCGCGCACCGCGAGGACCACGTACTCTGAACTCTGCTTCACGGTAAATCGGCCCGAAGAAGGAATTCCATTCGGCAGCACTTCCGTGCACTCCCTGGTCGGAAAAATCGGAGTCTGACCTTCTTCCATCACCATCTCTTTAATGCTGTTCAAGCTAGAATCAGCTCCGAACACCATCTCAAGCAACGAGTCCTTCTGAGCGAGAGTAAGGGAAGAAAAAGCGATCGGCTGATCCGCCCCCGCCGCCTGCCGCTGCCCCGCAGTCATCGAGCCATAGAACCTTAGCGCATTCATGCTGTTCTGCTTTTCGAAAAGCAGTATCGCCGACGAATCCAGAACCGCGCAAGTCAGCATAGCGAGGATGTCGATCGATATTCCCGGACAGGCCACCGCATAAGCGGCCGCATCGTCGATCCTCAGCCCGCCCTTGGCCAGAAGCGTCTGGAGCAAACGGGTGAGCGCTGCACGATCCGTTCGATGCGCCCGCGTGCTGGCTGGAGTAATCGGAACCACGCTGATCCAGCCGTCTCGCACGTCCGCCCTCTCTTCGGCCGCCTTCAGCATGCTGGGAATCTGAGACGGAAGCATGTCGTCGCCAGAAAACGGAAACAGCATCATCGCCGACGCATCGGTCAGCACACCTACCAGATTTGCTCCCTGAGCGTCTGCATATGCCATCAGAGCCTCGCTCGTCGCGTAGCCAAGGGGCTCGTTCGCGAGCGGGTCGGCGAGCTTCTTGCGCAATTCGGGACTGAGACTCTGAGTGGTCAGGTTCGCCATGCCGCCAAAGTTCTTAAAGATAGATCTCAGAGCTCTAGAATCCGGCGAGAACGCGATCGGCTTCTCCCCATCCACTCGTTTTACGCCTTGGCCTGGCATCACGCCCTCGAAGGTGCTTGCCCCGATCGAATGGTTTGCGGTTCCCAGGACATGGTCCTGCGCGTCGAGAATCTCGAGCGAACAGTTGATCGAGCCCTCCAGGGGCCGGCGAGTCGCTGCGATGATCACTTTCGCGGGAGGCGCCTTCAGAGCGCTCGTCAGGGTACGAGTATCCACGTAGCCTCCGTTAAAAGGTTCGGAATCGGGACCTGCCGCCGAGGCCATCAACCCCTGCTCGCGCACATAAAGCTGGAGAGCTGCATTAGCCGAGCCGGGCAGCCGCCTCTGCATTCCGTTGGGTGAATCGGAAAAAACGACTCGCCCGTTCTCCGGAATAGAAGCAAGCATGTCCCCGGAAAGCGTCGCCAACAACCGAACCAACAAACGCCCGGCTGGAGCTTGAGCAGTGATCTGACTGACCATTGCCCATCCCTGCCCACTCTGGGACTGCGCATTCGCATCTTTGGCCCGCTGCACGAGCCCTTTTGCCGAAGAATCGGTGAGAGGGTTCAAAGCCGCCGCCTCGGCGGCGATTTTCTTCAGCCCCTCTTGATACCGAGCGGCCAGGTTCTGTCGTTCGGTATCCACATCAGCCCTCTGCTGCAATGTCGTGCGATTGAGTCGAAACCCGTCCCCTTCCGACTCCCAAGTGGCATTGTCCGCATCCGCGATTCTCTTCATGAGAACGGACAAGGGAACGTCTTTGACCGAGATGAGAAGGATGTCCCTCGCCGTCGTAGGTGTCGCCCGAAGGGAAATTCCTGCAGCGACTCCGATGTCTTTTAAGATCCGATCCGCAGAACCTGCCGTGGCGCGAAAGGCGATCACCCTATCGCCCTGCGCGTGCGCCGCCGTAAATAGCGAACTGAGAAGCAGGCCGCTGATAGACAAAGTGGATCGCCCCATACCAACGCTATTGTCCATCAATTCGACGATCGCGGTCGATCAAACCCGGCCGCTAGACAAGATTGCAAGTCAGCCACTTGTCTGACCGTTCGGTCGAGTTTTGGGCGGCCAAGGTACATTAAGGAGTCACCCACCACTAACCGGAACCAGATTTACCCTTGTGTTGGTCCCGTAGACAATTGGGCACAAGGCTCCGTGAGGTCAATGCAATGTCAATTTTGAAAGTTCAGCGTCGCGATCCGGCGCATCAGGCGAGGAAGCTGCGCAAGCAGGGAATCCTGCCCATGGCTCTTGTCCGTCGCGACCACTCCACCGCTCTCATTCAGGTTCAAGAGGACGAGCTGCGCCGAGCGTTGAAGTCGATCGATGGCCTCGGCCGCCTTGACTTGGAAACCGAAGACGGCAAGATGAAAGCAGTCATCCGCAACATCGAAAAGGATTACAACACACACCTCCTTACCCACGCCGTTTTGCAGGAAGTTTCGGAAGACGACCTCGTGCGAATGGATGTTGCCGTAATGTCGGTCGGTACGCCGCAAGCGGTTGCCGATGGCCAAGCGAACCTTCTTCAGCAGACTGACCACCTGAAGGTCCGCGGCAAGATGTCGGCAATGCCCGACCATATCGAAGTGGACGTCAGCCACTTGGAACTCGGATCGAACGTCTCGGCCCATGAGGTGGCGCTGCCCGAGGGGATCACCCTTCAGAGTTCACCCGACTCGGTCCTGTTCTCCGTCACCGCGCTCAAGGAAGTTTCCTTGACACCGGAGACGCTGGAGCCAGCGAACGAGGAAGCCGTTTCCGAAGAGCCAGCCAGCGAGTAAATCTGCGCTGGGCTTGCCTTGTTCAAGCCTCTCCCGACTTCGGGAGGGGCTTTGTTTATGCCGGTCGATGGCTCAGGCTTCGATCAGGGCGCGACCCTTGGTGTCGGCGAACGCAACCGTCAGTGCTTGGTCCAAATCCTCGATTAGGTCGTCTATGTCTTCGATTCCCACGCTGAGGCGGAGCCCAGTAGGCACGATGCCCATTGCTGCGCGCTGCTCCTCGGTCAGGCAGGCATGCGACATCATGGGCGGATAACCAATCAGGGATTCGATGCCGCCGAGGCTCTCCGCGAGCAAAAAGACCTTGGTGCTCTGGGCGAACGCCTTGGCATTGGATTCATCTCCCGCGATCTCGAACGACACCATCCCGCCGAACGCCTTCATCTGTCGCTTTGCCAGCTCGTGGTCCGGGTGAGACTCCAAGCCGGGATAGTAGACCTTCGCAACGCCAGGATGACCTTCGAGGAACTCGGCGATGCGCTGCGCATTCGAACAGTGCCGATCCATTCGGAGCGAAAGCGTCTTCAAACCACGAAGGGTCAGCCAGCAATCGAAAGGGCTCGGGACGGCCCCGATGGTTTTGTTGAATTCGAGAACGTGATTTGCGATTTCGTCGTCGTTCGAAATCACGACCCCGCCAATCACATCGCTATGGCCGCCGATGTACTTCGTCGTGCTATGAACGACGATGTCCACACCCTGCGCAAGTGGAGTCTGGAGGTAGGGCGAGGCGAAGGTGTTATCCACGACGGCAAGAACTCCATGCTTCTTTGCCTCCGCCGCAATCGCCGAGATATCGGCAAGCGCCAAATTTGGGTTGCTGGGAGTCTCGAAGATCAACATCTTCGTATTGGGTCGCACGGCATCTGCGATGGAAGCGGGATTCCCTGCGTCGAAGGTCGAGCAGGAGATTCCCTGCCTGGGCAAAAGCTGCTCCGCCACGCGATGCGTACCTCCATAAATGTCACCCGCGACCAAGAGATGGTCGCCGGACTTCAAGAGGCTGAAGGTCGCCACAATCGCCGCCATCCCGCTACTGAACAGCGTGCAGTGCTTGCCGTTTTCCAGGCTGCCGATCACTTCTTCGAGAGTCGAGCGATTGGGATTCGAAACGCGCGTGTAGTCGTGCGGAGGAATCGTATCGAGATCGCGCCACGTAAAGGTGGCCGACTGGAAGATTGGGTTGATGACCGCACCAAAGTCCCCGTCGGGACTCTGTCCAACCCGAATCGCCTTCGTGGAAAACCGCATAGATACAGGATGCAACGGCCAAGGATTGTTTGAACTAGCGTGAACCTGAATCAGTTCAAGAGCGGAATCCCCTTACGCAAACCCCCGCAACCGGCCACCGGAAATTAGGCGATTAAGCGCTTTCGCGAAAAGGGGAGTAAAACGAAGAAGTAATGGCAGGTTCCCTACGGCTTCTCCTTGCCTGCCTCTTCCTAAGTTGCTCGATGGCCGGTTCAACGCAGACGACGCCGCGAATCGACGAGCCGCCCTCGGCGATTAGCTTTTCGGATTGGAAGCAGGAGTCGAGGACCGAAACGTCGACGGAATACAGTCTCACCTTCCACTCCGCGATGACGACGTCCGTCCCGCAGAACAACATTGTCCCGCTCCGCATCTTTATTCCGAACAATGCCTCAGGGCCGGTTCCCGTCGTGCTGGAACTCCATTATCTAGGCGCTCGGGACTTGAATGTCGAACGAGCTCTCGCGGGTCGCTTGACATCGCGCGGCGTCGCCGCCATCATCCTCACGCTGCCTTACCACCTCTCCCGGACGCCGCCTGGAAAAAGCTCCGGCGAACTCGCGATTTCTTCCGAACCAGCCGATCTCATCGCAACGATGACCCAGTCGGTGCTCGATGCCCGACGTTCCTTAGATTTCATCCTCTCACGCCCCGAGTTCGATCACTCGCGGATCGGCATCTCTGGCACGAGTCTGGGTTCAATCGTGTCGGCTCTCGTTTACGCGCTCGACCCGCGTATCGTCGACGCTAGCTTTGTCCTCGGAGGGGTCGATCTCGCCCACATCATGTGGACCTCGTCGAGAGTCGTCGTCCAACGCGAGGCTCTTCGAAAGCAAGGCTACACCGAATCAAGCCTTCGTACCGCACTTGCCTCCATTGAGCCAAAGACATACCTGGGTAAGCGAACGTCGGGGTCGTCGCTGGTCATTGGTGCCCGCTACGACACGGTCATGCCACCCTCCGACACGGAGCAACTCATCGCGGCCCTCAAAGAACCGAAGGTTCTCTGGCTGGAAACCGGTCACTACGGCGGGATCTTTGCCCAGCGAAAGCTCCTGACCGAGGTGGCAACTTTCTTTGGCAACGAATTCGCCAGCAAGCCCTACATTCCCCCAAAGTACGTTTTCGCGCCAACCCTCCGGCTGGGTTTTCTCGCCTCTACCGGACCCTCGTCGGCCTTCGATGTCGGCATTGGGCTGGACCTGTTTCGGTCTCACTCGAATCATGAGTTCTTTGGCACCTTCCTCGTGACTCCGCGGGGGCCCCAGGCCTACCTCGGCTATCAGATCGACAAGGGATTCTCCATCGGAGCGATCGGCAGCGCCCGCCGAATAGGAATCGGGATCATGTGGAGCACCGTGCTTTGAACCTTCTCGACCTTCGGCAGGCCGCCTGTCAAAATCTCAGCTCCACTTATATTCAGCTAGGGTTGGCGGCAGGAGCCACGCAACTGGTCGACACAGAAGGTTTCACCGCATGCGTCTCCTCACTTCGGCACCCGATTTGCAATTTCGCGCTGGACCTCGACCTCAACCCCTGGGCCTGCACGAGGCTGGCCGAACTCGCCGTAGACCATGAAAGCCTTTGCGTCTACCACGGACCCGCCGACAAGCCGGTCCACGCGGCCGAATTGCTCGAGCGATCCGGCTTTCAAAATGCCTATCGGCTCGCCATCATGGTCGCCGAAGGACGTCCGAGCTCCGAAGTTATCGACATTCAAAAAGTGGAAGATGACGTGGAAAGGATGTCCCTCGCAAGATTTATGAGTGACCAATTCTTTGGTCGCCAGCGCGATTCTTTTCGGAAACGAATTGCAGAAGCCACGGCGGGAGCGCGCGGACTCGACCTCTACGAAGTTCTCACGGGAAGGCAGAGGGTGGCGGGAGTTATGCTTGCCGACGAGTCCATGATGGGACTCTACAATTTGTGCGTCCACCCCGGATTTCGGGGACTCGGATGGGGCGTCAGCACTGTGCAAGCGGTGCTAGGGTTGGCGTATGAATTGAGAAAGAATGTTACACTGCAGTGCGAAGCCAAGCTGGAGGTGTGGTATCGGCATCTCGGTTTCGAGACGATCGGGTCGATCGAGGTCTATAACTTGGCGGAAAAGCGAAGGGCTGTTATAATCCAGGAAAAGCAACCGTGATACGGCAACGCCAAGCCTTCACACTTGCCGAATTACTGATTGTGATCGTGATCGTAGCGATCCTCTCGGCAATTCTCTTCCCTGTCTTTGCCAGGGCGCAATCCGCTGCGCGCAAAACGGTCTGCGTATCCAACTTTCATCAGTCGCAATTGGCCGTTGGCCTGTACCTCGACGACTACGATGACCGGTTCATGCCGGTTAACCACCGTCCTGGCGGCCCCTTTGTGTCGCGTGTCGATCGCACTTGGGTGCAGATGCTTCTGCCCTACGCTCGATCATTCTCGATCTTCCGATGCCCCGAGGATAAGGCCGGAGAGCGCATCGCCGACAGCACCTTCGATCAAGACCTGGTCCCTGGCGATGCCTTTTCCCAGTACTACACCGCATCCCAGCATGTGAACACCGGCTACAACTATTTGTATCTCGCCCCAATAGCCCTGATAAACCACCAGTGGGTCTCGTTGACACGGTCCGCCACCTCCTTCTCAGACCAATCTCGCACGATTCTCTTCGTGGACTCGGTTGGTGAGCGGGATTCGACCGGAAACCCGACCGGGGGCGGTAGCTGGGTGGTCGTGCCTCCTTGCCGCTTCGCAATGACGAGCGGTCAACTCGTCGATACTTTTGACCTCGGCCGTAACGTGCAGCCTCGTGTTTTCGGCGGATTCATGGGCTGGGATGTCTTCGATGATAAATCTCCATTCCGATATGGCGGAGCATGGGCCTGGCATGCCAAACGTGTGAACGTCGTGAATCTCGATGGGAGTATCCGGTCCGTTTCCGTCAACGATCTGTCGTCGGGCTGCGACGTTGAGCCGAATTGGGGTGGGAACATCGACAACCTCGGCACCTACCAGTGGGTCTATCGCTAAGGCCACCGGCGTCATACTAACCTAGATGCCCGACGCTTCCCTTAAAGCCAAGATTGTGACGCTTGGCTGCGCCAAGAACGATGTCGACAGCGAGGAGATCGCGGGTGTCCTTGGCGAAATCGGATATCAAATCGACGGCCAAGCTCGCAAGAGCGACGTCACCATCATCAACACCTGCGGCTTTCTGGAA
>JBBSFL010000074.1:0-12044 GCA_038238735.1 Fimbriimonadales bacterium
ACGTGCCCAAGTATCCGCTCGGCTCCTGGGCTTCTGCCAGAAATCCAACGACCCGCTTCACACGCAGCGCCACTTCCGGGTCTTGGGTTCGCAGGTAAGCCGAACTTGCGGCAACCAGCCACTTGCCGGCATGCTCTCCATACCAATCGCCCGCCGTCGCGAAGCTCTTGTGCTCGGCTGAGAACAGCGCAAGGGGCTCGCTTTCCTCGTCGACAATGAACTTCAGCAGCCGCTCACGATAGCTCTTGTCGACGATGTCGGCGATAAGGCCGGGCTCCCACGTCGTTCGCATCGTTCCAAGTCTACGTTCAGTAGCCAAGGTCATGCAGGGCAAATCCTCGGCGTCCCCGCCCCAATGCAGCCCGAGTCGACGACGAATCCAAAAGCTCCGCCCGTCAAGGGATGATCCACATCGACTGCAGACAGTTTCAGCTTGCCATCGATCCAAGCCCGTAGCTCATTGCCGCGCGCTTCGAACTCTACGATGTAGTCGCGGAAAGGCTCCCAGGGAAATGAGGTACTCGCCAGCGGCCGGCGGCCATCCAAGGTCTTGTCGAGTCGAACTTCACCCTGCTCGCCAAACACGAGGGAATAGAATCTGCGCAGCCCTTGAACCCGAATCGCAAGACCCGCCGAGACCGCCATTTTGGGCGTCAGCCGCGCCTCAATGCGATAGTCCTGCCACTCACGGCAGCCTTGAGTGAGAAGTCCGACTCCCTCGTTGTGGCTAAGCATCTCGTACTTGTCGCGCACGAATTCGAACCTGTCCAGCGATTTGGACCAGGCGCGAGCCCACATCGTCCCCTCGACAGGAGGAAATTCGGTCTTCGGAATGCCGTCCCACGTCAGATAGTCGACTCCCGCCGAACCGCCTTCCAGCTCAAGCCCGATTTCATGAATGGGCTGACCCCCACAATAGGGGATCGTCCACTGAACGTCCGCCGGCTGGCCCTTCCCTACGCGCCACTCGGGTCCGTATATACGTTGCGAGACATCCTCGGGTCCGTAGCAGCTGAGATAAAGCCGGCCAGAGCCGCCGGATTCCAAGCCGACCAGCCGGGCTTTGAGCTCCTGGCCCGGATAGAGCGTGGGACTCGAGATCAGCACATAGCCCGTCTTCATATCCTTAGCATCGGGCGGGATGAAAGTTGGAGTGGCGAATCGAGCGGGAGAAACTCCTGAACCGCAGTCCAGACGAAGCACGCGGCTGTATTGGGAAATCGATAGATTCGAAAGGGTTGAGCTGGAAGTCTCCGGCCGCCAGGCCTGGACGCTTCCGGGAAGTGAGAAGTGAAATCGGGCTCCTTCCTTTGGGGCAAGGGGAGCCTGAAGGATAAGAGCGCGCGCGGCGTTCACGACGGCATAGGTCTCCTGAACTGCATCGGTGATCGCTCGGCCCCCGTCCATGGAGGGGAGAAAGAGTTGATCCGCAACCGGCCCTCGCCAGTCCTGCGCCTGCAATCCCTCGAGACCATTCCGCACCCCGAGAATCGCCCCAAGATTGCCCGAATTGCAGTCCGTGTCCCAACCGCTGGTATTGACAATCGACATCGAGAGGTCGAAGTCGCCCTCACCATGCAGCAGGCTCAAGATGATAAGCCCATGGTTCGGGATCAGGTGGCAGTTGCCAAGATACTTGTCGTATCCGTAAGCCGCCTCCAAACGGTCGCGGTTCTCGCGCCAGTCGCTCTCCTTCTGGTGCCAGCCGCGTACGTCGTCGATTAGACGTCGAACGATCGAATCTGCCGGGATAAGCGACAGCGCCCGATCCAGCAGGTTATCGATGTCGGACTCGACAAACGCTTCGGCTACCAGAGCGGCGATGACCTGCGCCCCATAAATGGCCTCGCCGTCATGGCTCACGCTCGCGGCCCGTCGGGCAAAGTCGGCAGCCCGCACGGGATCGCCGGGACAGATAAAGCCCCAGCCGTCGATAAAGATCTGCGCCCCGATCTGCTCCGCCATGATCTGGCCGTTGAGTTCCATCGTGCCGCTCTTTGGAGCCGGAATCCCGTGCTTTAACCGCAGGTAGGCGGTGTGCTCGGTCGAATTGCCCATCCCACCCCACCAGAGGATCGTCGTCCGCTCGATGAGATAGTTCAGCCAGGTCTGGCCTATTTGCTGCGGCGTCAAATTCGGGTCGTATCCGTAGTCCTGAAGCGCCCGAAGGAAGGTGAAAGTGCCTGAGATGTCGTCGTCGGTGACGATTAGCCGCCGACCGCGCTGCTCGTGGATGTAGTATTCGATCGTGCCGATTTCGGACGCGATTCGCTCATACGACCAGTTCTCCACGGGACGCCCAAGATAGACGCCGATGAGTTTGCCCAAAACGCCTGCGTACACCCGCTCCAAATAGTCTGGATGGCTAGCATCGTACCGGCGGCGGGACTCGACGATAGCCGAAGTGTCGATCGCTTTTCCTTGAGACGAAGTGATCATGATTTCTTGAGGAGGATGAAGGCGATTGGGCGGCTTCCCGTTCGAAGCTCGACCCGGGCAGTTACGTCCTTGCCGTTCCGGTCCGCGTCTCGGAGGGCTTGAATGAGAAATGCGGGCGGCGACTGGATCTTCAGCGTTGCCTCGAACGTCCGTTTGAGCGGAGTGCCCGCCATCGTGGGCGTTCCGTCGGGCGCGGCCTTCTGCGTCTTCACCTTCACCAACAGGTGGATGTTGCTCGCATTGCTAAGCTGCTCCACGCCTCCTCCCAAGCCCTTAACCGGCTTGCCGTCGACTGACGAACGGACCTTCTGAATCAAGTCTTGTTGAATGT
The DNA here is from genome assembly GCA_038238735.1 of Fimbriimonadales bacterium. GTDB lineage: Bacteria > Armatimonadota > Fimbriimonadia > Fimbriimonadales > Fimbriimonadaceae > JAFDWR01. The sequence goes on from JBBSFL010000074.1 coordinate 2,771, forward strand.
CAGCCGGCAAATCCGCGACCTGCGCGCTCGCCGCTGGGCTGCCATCCACGACCTGAGCCTGCAAAGCATAGCTAGGAGAGGGTGCGAGCGGAGCTGCATTCGCGTTGTTGGTCGATTGAGAGCCAACGTTCGCGTCCACCTGGATCTCGCTCACATCCGAAATGCTGAGCGGAACGTCGTCGCGAAACCGAACCGCCATACCCTTCAGTCGGCCAGCGAGATCCTTCTTCATCGAATCGCTCAAGATCTGCGAGCTCAAGATACTGCCAGAGGGAGAGTTCGCCCGAAACAGCGTTCCGGTCGAAGCCCCAAGGTCCAGGTTGCTGATCTTCGCCCATTGTCCAACCATTGCCTTCGAAATCGAATCTCCGGCTAGGCTCGCGCTTAGCCGAATATCGGTGTAGTCCACCACGCGACAAATCTCCGCATCCGCGTCGAGAAGAGTTTGCTTCGCATCGAATCGAAAGGTTCCGGCCGCCGGTGCCATCAGAATTCTCGTCGAAGGCTTCGGAAACCTAAGTGCCAATTTAGCAAACTCGGGCGAAGCGCCGGCATCGAGCTTCAAGCTGTCCACTTTCTGCCACTTGCCGTACGCCTCGATAGCAAGATCTCCCTCGACGATTTCCAGCACCGGCTCGCCAGCCTTCACTTCGTCGAAATCCTGATGGATAACGCGCACAATTTGGGTCGGTCCAGTTGCCTTGATTGGCGACGCAAACGGCGCTAGCTTGACCGCCTCCGCCGTAACCAGGTCGTCTACCCGATAGTTGAACGCGAACAGAAAGGCCGCGACCACGCCGGCCACGACTAGGTATCCGATCCGCTCGAGCCACGTAATGTACTTGGAATAGAATCGCCGTTTTAGGCGATTCTGGGTGCGCCATTCAGGCTGAAAAACTTGTCTCATGGAGTTGCCACCTGCAGTTCCGCGTCCCACGCGGCGTAGAGGCTTTGAAGCCTCGCGTAAAGTCCGCCTTCCTTCATAAGGGAGACGTGGGTCCCGCGCTGAACGACCTTGCCCCGGTCCAGCACAATAATCTCATTCGCCGCCTTCACGGTTTCCAGACGGTGGGTCACGAGCATCACCGCGCGGTCCGCGCAGACTTTCCGGATCGTGTCCATAATTTCCCGTTCGGTTCGCACGTCGAGTGCGGAAGTTGGCTCGTCCAGGAAGATGATTTTCGCGTCGGTCGCGAGGGCGCGAGCGATTCCCAGCCTCTGTTTTTGACCAACCGAAAGAGCCAAGCCGCCTTCCAGATCCTGATGCAGCCCATCTTCTAGGGAGTTCAACCAGTCCCCAAGACCAACTTCCATCATAAGTGCCGCCAACCGTTCGTCGGTCGCATCCGGGTTGACCATCCGCAGGTTCTCGGCCAGCGAACCCTTGAAGATAAACGTGTCCTGCATCACGGTGCCGGTCTGACGGAGATAAACCGTCCGATCGATGCCTCGCAAATCCTCGCCGTCGACGAGCACGCGCCCCTCGGCCGGCTCTAAGAGTCGCAGTCCCATGGAGAGCAGGGTGCTCTTTCCCGCTCCGCTTGGGCCGACGACGGCAACCGTCTTTCCTGGCGATAGCTCGACATCCACTTTATCAAGTACCCGGCCGACGTCGGTGCGATCAAACGTCACTCCTTCGAACCGAAGGCCCCCCGCTACCCGGATACGCTTCGCCCCCGGAACGTCGCGGATGTCCGGCTCGGTCTGCAGAATCTGCATCATGCGCTCGGCGGAAACCATCGTCTGCCAAATCCAGCAGCCGAAGTTCACGATCCGCTCGATGGGATACGTCAACCGCCCGAGATACGAGATCATCGGCACCGTCATACCGAGCGTGATCTGCCCAAGCACCACCTTCCGGGCCAACAGCAGATAAATTGTGCTCGTCTTGGCGAAGGGAAGGAGCTTCTGCGTCGCGAATTCGAAGCCGACCAGAATCAAGTATCCCTGCGCAGCAACGCGCTGGAGCGCGACCGACACCTTCGTGTTCCGCCGGACTTCCCGCTTCGTCCGGCCTAGGCTCTTGATCGCGGCGAACGAGGCCGCCGCCTGCAAAATGCCGGTGTCGCGGACCTCCGCCACGTGCAATCGCCGTCGGTCGAGTATTCGCCCATAGTGGGTAACCCAGATAAACATAATCGTCCAAGGCACCAGAAAGGCGAGAACGATCAGCGTCAGCATCCGATCGACATAGATCGCCGCCGCCAAGATCAGGCCGAACTCCACGAGCATGGTCAAGGTCGGCAAGATGCGCACGAGCATGTGGGCGATGCGATCCGCGTCGGTTGTAACCCGGAACTGTTGCTGGCCGACTGGGATGGACTCGGTCGTTTCAAGTGAAAGCCGCTGCAGATGGGCCGTCATTCGGCGGCGAAGTTCGAGTCCGATTCGTAGCTCTGTGAGGTTGTAAAGGTAGTTCCGCAAGCTCGTCAACGCCAAAACGAGGAGAAGGATGGCCGCCACGCTTGCAGCGATCGATCCAATGGCTGACCAGTCGTGCTGAGGAAACGCGCGGTCCACCACGTTCTTTCCAAACCACGGCACCACCAGGTTAAGAAGGGTGATCGAGATGTCGATGAGGCAAACCAGAATCATCCGCCGCAGGTGCGGACGGAGAAACTGCAGCACGAACACGAAGGCCTTCCACGAATTCTTGCGGAAACCGACCCCCTCATCTAGTGCCTCGCGTTCGGTCAAGCCTTCCCCCCGACTCGTTCGTCCGTGGAGGCGGAATCACGCATCTGCTCGTTCCAAAGCGTACGATAAAGTCCTTCCTGGGCTACAAGTTCGGTGTGAGTTCCGACCTGCACGGCTCGGCCCGCCTCCATCACTACGATCCGGTTGCACTGCATGACCGCTTTGAGCCGGTGGGCCACCGCTAGAACCGTCCTGTCCCGCCGAAGTTGATCGACAGACCGCAGGACGGCTTCCTCGGTCACGGGGTCCAAGCTAGCGGTCGCCTCGTCCAGAATCAAGATTTTGGGATCGCGGATCATTGCACGAGCGATACCGATCCGCTGGCGCTCGCCTCCCGAGATGGAGCCCGCTTCCCCGATTTCTGTATCCACACCGCGTGGGAGCCGCGCCAAGAATTCCGTCATCCCCGCCAGTCGCGTCGCCTCCTCAAGTTCCGCCCACGTCGCCCGGGGGTTGCCGAAGAGAATGTTCTCTGCAATCGTCCCACTGTAGAGGTGCGTGGTCTGCGGAACTGTGCCGGTTTGGTCGAGTAAGGTTTGCAACTTGATCTCTCCCACATCGTGTCCGTCCACCAAAACTTGCCCCGAATCGGGCGCGTACAGCCGCAGCATGAGAGCGAGCAGCGAGCTCTTGCCCGCGCCGCTCGGACCCACGATGCCGACATATTCGCCCGCCTCGATGCGGAGGTTCAACCCGTCGAGCGCCTTTCGCGAAGGCTCGTACGAAAAGTCCACGGCCCTGAATTCCACGGAGCCCGAAAGCGCTGGAAGTTTCGCCGCGCCCGGCTTGTCCTGAAGCGTTGGCTGTACGTCGAGGGTTTCAAGGATGCGCTGGGCAGGAACGAGCTGCATGCGGATGAGCTGCAGCAGTTGCACGAAGTTCTCCAACGGCGCCTGCGCCGCCTCTATGAGTAAAAAGGTCGCGACCCAGTCGCCAATCGTGGCGTCACCGCGCATCACGCGCAGGGTCACGTAGAGGTAGATCCCCATAGAGAATGTCCACTTCATCCCCATCTGCAGAACGTTTTGCGTGAGAAGCATCTCCGCCATCTGCTGGATGCCGCGCCGCTTCGCCTCGCTCGCCGCGTGCGAGTACTTTCCAAGCTGACGGCGAAGCCTTCCGAAGCTCTTCACCGTCCGCATCCCCGCTAATGTGTCACGCAAGACGGCGATCTCGTTCTCAGTAGCCGCCTTGTAAAGGAACGCGGAAACCCGAATCCGGTTATACATTCGGTTCGAGAAGTAGGTGAATGGGATGATGTACGCAATAAGGCAAAGACTGAGGATCGGGTCGATGAGGAAAAGCAGCGCCGCACCCCAAGCGAGCCCATAAACGGTCTCTAGAAGCATCGGCATCGTGCGTACGATCATGCCCATCACGCCAGGATCGTAGGGATCGACATCGTTGGAGTAGGCCGTCATCGCGACCTCTTTGCTGTCCGGGGGCGCCTGGCCCGCCGCGCCGGGCACGGCCACTCGACCCTTGACTAGAAACATCGAAACCATGTCAGTCGTGGATCGGAACAAGTGCTCGCCCGGTGCACGCTTATTCAAAAACGATAGGGGTAAGCGGTGGAGATGGCGATAAAACACCATGCGCAAATCAAAAGTGGAGCGCATTCCGCCGTACCATTCCAGCACTTCGCGCCACGTCGACAACGAAGCGCTTGCTAGATAAAAAGCGATCTGAAGACCGACGATGTGCAGCACCGTCGCCCATCGCTCTTCGGGAGTAAGCCCGGTCGCGGTCAACGCCCGATTGGTGATGTCGCGCGTCAAGAAGAGCGCGAACTGACCCAAAGGCACCGCCAACAGAACAAGGCAGAGAGTAAGGAAAAACTTTCCCTTATAAGGGCGGACGAACCGCCAAAAGCGGGAAAGGAGCTTGACGCTGGCACGGAGGCCGATTTGGTTAACTTCTTCGGTGTGCAACGTCAAATCCAAGCGCTCGCCAGCGCACCAACAAGGAGGACCCGTTGCGTCCGCACGACGCGGACGCAACGGTCTGCGAGAACCCGAGCTTAGCGGCGCGAAGTCCGCGGTTCGCCGTTCGGGTCTTCCAAACGAGTTGGCGATAACGTCTTGATGTCAACTTGCGCGGGGGCCTTAAAGAACTGCATGTAAGCTACAGCAGCCACCACGATCAGAAGGACGACGACTACGCCGGCAATAACTGGAGCGGGAATTGACTTGTCTTTCAAAAGCTTCCGCTGGCCCAGTAGCCCCAGTACTTGGTGTCGAATGGCATTGCCGAAGGACCTGATCCCGCATTTGCCGGGTAGGCGCATGCGTTAGCTCCAGCTGCGGAGGTATTCAGGATCATGACCCTGCCAACAGGCATTTTGCCTGCGTGGCTGTCGCCAAACGACGTCACGATCTGATCCTTGTGGAACTTGTGAGCAGCAATGTACACGCGGTTGATTCGCGTGTAGTTAAGCGGCGAGGTCGACGTATTGTCGATGTCGTTGATGACGGGGCATGCGGCCTCGTCGCTGTTGAATCGCCAACCTAGGTTGTTGTTCGCCGGGTCCGCAGTGATCATGTAGGCCGCTCGCTTCGCAATCTCTTCCTGGGAAGACATGACGCGATACGAACGAACGTACGTATTCGGATCTTCATAGCTGGTCCAGCCATTGCGGTTTACCGTCAAGGTCACCAAACTCTGGTAAGACACGTCCGGCTCCGTCTCCGTGTTGGTGGAAACGCCACGCATCACGTCAAACAGAATCTGCTTGTTCTTGATGTACGGCTTGACAATCTCGTACCAGCCTGCCTTGCCGCCCGGGCTCCAAATCGCGCCGGTTCCGGGGTTTGTATTCGGAATATTGAACTCGTGAGGATGCACGACATCGTCGTAATCTCCCGAATAGATCTGACCGGCGGTACCGATCTGCTTAAGGTTGGACAAGGTCGCCGCACCCTTCGCCGCAGCCTTCGCCTGAGCGAAAACCGGGAAAAGAATGGCCGCGAGAATCGCGATAATCGCGATGACGACGAGGAGCTCGATGAGCGTGAAGGCTTGCTTTGAATATTGCTTCATGATCGCTTCAGTGCGTGGAGAAAAGCCATCGCTGGCTTTAGGGAGGTGCCTACGCGGTTTCCCCCAAGACAAACTCGACGGGGAGAACAGTCAGAACTGGGACCTCCTTACCTTCGAGACAGTTGACGAGTAGATGGACCGCACGCTGGGCAACATTTGACCAGTAGGCGCGGACCGTGGTGAGAACGTGGGCCGGCTCGACCGCCGGCTCGATGCCGTTAAATCCGACAATCGCCAGATCCTTCGGCACTTCGATATTTCTTTTCTTGCAATAGCTGAGGAGAGCGTGCGCGCTAGGATCGCCCCAGCAAACTGCCGCCGTAATCCCAAGCTCTTCGCGGCGAGAAATCAAGCGGGCCTCTTCTTCCTCGACATCCCCTTTCCAGTTGGATGTCCGGCCCGAAATCGTGATCATTCCTAACTCGCTCGCTCGCTTCTCAAATGCCGCCTGACGCCGATTCGCGGAATCAGACTCGCCAGGGCACGCACGGTAGAGAACGACTCGGTGCCCGCGGTCAGCAAGGTGCTCGGCGATTGCACGAGAACCCGCTGCATCGTCCGCAATCACCGATGGAATCCCTTGAATGGCGTCTGTCATCGCAACCACCCGCAAGTTAGAGCCCCGTACGCGTTCGACCAAGGGATCGCCGGGCGATGCGATGATGACCAAACCATCGATCTTCCCGCCAACGAGTTCGCCGAAGACCTCATCAATTCCGTACCGGTGGAAGGAATAGTGGATCATCAGATCCTTGTCGCAGGCCTCGCAGCCCCGTTGCAGACCGGTCAAGACCTCGGCATGGAAAGGATCGTGCGGCTCCAAGTGCCCATATCCGAAGTACAGCCCTAGGATATTTGTGGACTGCATCCGCAAGGCACGGGCCAAGGAATTCGCCTGATAGCCCAGCTCTGAGGCTGCCGCATTGATCCGCTTGCGGGTGTCGGGAGAAACTCGGGTGTTCGACTTCGCACCGTTCAGCACGACTGACACAGTGAATTGGCTCACGCCCGAAAGCTCCGCAACGTCCTTCAACGTGGTTTTTTTTGGTAAGCCGGATATCGCTGCCATGGACTGAATTGGGTTGACCAAACCTTTGGTGCTGACCAAACCTTTGGTGCATGGTATCACGAGTTCTCGCCAGAAGCTAACGAGAATCAATGCACGTTGCCATTTTCCGCAATAAGCGCTATCTCCTTAATGTCGGTTCGCACCGCTAGGATGGCAACTTAAGTTCAAAAATGGCGTCGCACTGTCGAGAATACGGTCAAGCGCGTGCTTGGACCAGCCCGCCACCAGCGACCGGATCTCCGTTTACGAGGCGAGAAGCGGGCTGACCAATCGTTTAGGGTTAGAGAGTGGAGACGCGGCGGGACACTTCTTGGAAACGTGGCTGCCGGACTAGGATTCGAACCTAGATAAACGGCACCAAAAACCGTTGTCCTGCCCTTAGACGATCCGGCAATCTGAGGGCAGATTGTACCAGCGGCCCGGCATACTAGGGAGCATGAGCAAGGTTGAGCGGCTGGCGCAGGCCATGCGCGAGAACGGAATCGATGCATTTTTCGCGAACTCCCCGGTGAGCATGGGCTATCTGCACGGATTCCGCGAATCCGCCCACGAGCGATTCCTCGTGCTCGCGATTTCCTCGTCGGGGGACGTGCGGCTGATCTGCCCTTCGCTTTCGGAATCCCAAGCTCGCCGCGCGGGTCTGGTGGACATCCGCCCCTGGCGGGACGGCGAACATCCGCTCAGTCTGCTCAGCGAGTTGGCTCGCGATTGGAAGTTGGACAGCGCAATTATTTCAGTCGACGACGAAATGCCCGCGTTGACGTTGCTCCAAGCCCAATCCACTTTGCCGGCGGCCCTTTTCAAGCCGGGCGGGAGCGTGCTCTCCTCCTTAATGCGGGTGAAAAGCGCTGCGGAGATCGAGACGATGCGGCGGGCCGGCGATATCGCGGACCGGGCCTTCCACGACGTTTGGCCGAGACTTCGACCTGGCCTGACGGAGCTCGAAGTCGCTCGCATGATCGAAGACGCTATGGCTGCGCGCGGCGGGGCTCCGTTCTTTAGCATCGTCGCAAGCGGGGCGAACTCTGCGGAACCCCATCACCTTTCGGATTCGACGAGGCTCGAAGACAACCAGATCGTGCTCTTGGATTTTGGATGCGAGATCGAAGGCTACAAGAGCGACATCACTCGAACCGTTTGCCTCGGTACGGCGACCGCCAAACAGAAGGAGGTCTACGAAGTCGTCTATCGCTCCCAGGCCGCGGCGCGATCCGCCATCAAGGCGGGAGTCACGGGTCGCGATGTCGACGCTGCGGCCCGACAGACCATTGTAGATGCGGGATACGGTCCCCAGTTCATCCACCGAACCGGGCACGGGATCGGGATGCGCGGCCACGAGGATCCATATATTGTGGAGACGAACCAGGATCCCTTGCAGGCGGGCAACTGCTTCAGCATCGAGCCGGGCATCTATCTTCCGGGTGAATTCGGGGTGCGGATCGAGACTATCGTGGCTGCAACGGCAGACGGGCTCGACCCTCTGAACGAGGAGCCGAGCCCGGTGCTGCTAGAGATTGGTGTTTAAGCGGCGTTCCTAGCTTTTCTTGCGTCGCTTGACGACCAGAGCGGCCCCCATGGCGAGCGCGGCGATCGTAGCCGGTTCGGGAACGGGAGGAGGAGAACCGTGATGTCCGCCCGTGCTCACCAATCCGAAAGCTCCCAGTCCGAGTAAGCCGAGTAGTGGCGAGGCATTGATGCCAGGCGCCACGCCTAGATTGTCGCGGCCATGCTCCTCGGGAGGCAGGGTCGGGAGTTCCACGTCCATGGGTTGGGCCATGGCGAGGGTCTGCTCGGTCGTGGGCGGCAGTAGGGTCGGCGCGTGAGTGTCGCCCACTCCCACCGGGGCCGGCGGGGTGATCGTCACGAGCGTCGGCGTCTTGCCTTCGGTGACCGGATTGCCGCAAAGTGCGATTAAGGCCGGGTCTCCGTTAGCGGAGAAGAACATCGGCGTGCCTTTCTTGATTCGGCCCACGTGAGTCTTGACGTATCCGCCTTCGGGCACCGAGTAGATCTTGAGCACCATGTCGCTCTCCAGAATTCCCGGGTGAAGCGACTGCAGATAGCTGATCACTTCGTCACGAGTCATCCCGAAATGGCGCATGTAGCGATCCATCACGACTGAATCGGTTTCAGATTGCCTCACGAGCTGAGCCGTTGTGGTCGCTCGATGATTCAAAAACGCGTTGAGATCGGGGCGCGCCAGAGCGACCCCCACCGTGGTGGCCAAAGCGGCTACCAGCATAAAACTTCTTATTCTAAACACCATCGCACCTCTTATGACCTTCTCCGGACCGTCCGGGTTCAGGTTCCTGAGGCACTTTGGGGCAAATGCCGTGCCATTCCCGTATTAAATCGAAAATGGATCGTGTGTCATTTCCCGCGCTCGACGTTCTCGTTGAATTACGTCGAGTGCATCGGCAGCAGCGGATTGCTCCGCTTCTTTTTTAGACCGCCCCGTGCCCTCTCCCA
>JBBSFL010000075.1:0-11739 GCA_038238735.1 Fimbriimonadales bacterium
AGACCGAGTCCGTTCGGAAAGACGCTGTGAAATATCGGCATGCCACTGCTCCCCGCAAGGATCACGCCCAAGAGGGCGGATAGACTTCCCGCGATGCAGACGGCGCATAGGGCAATGAACTTGCCGAGCGCGATATCCGTCCGCTTAAGCGGTGTGATAATGAGCGTTTCGAGGGTGTTCTTTTCCTTTTCTCCTGCGACTAATTCGACGCCGGTTGCGAGGCCACCGAAGAACGCGTAGATCGTGATCATGTAAGGCAAGATGCTCACGAGGATGTCGCTGACATTGCTCTCGCCGACCTTGATCGGCTTGTCCTTGATAGAAATCGGCTCCGACATCGTGGGGTCAACGCCGTGTTTCGTCAGCACGGATTTGACGGCTACTTTGTTAAGTTCAGCAATCGCTTTGGAGACTCCCGAGAGGGCGATCTGACCCTTTGTTTCCTTGTCATCGAAGTAGGCATCGATGTTCGTTCGTTGCTGCGCCGCTACTTTCTGATCGTAGTCGGGCTGGAAAGCCAAAACGAGGTTTGCCTTTCCGTTCCGGATCTGCTTCTCGCCTTCGGCGACCGTGTCGACGTATCGGACGTCGAACTTCAGAGCGGAGAGCCCTTTTGTGAAAGTGTTCTCCTTACCAACGATGACGACATGCTGATTTTCTGTCTTGCCTATTGTCTGGCCGATGAAGCCGAAGAGGGACAGCATGAGCAGGATGACGAACATCGGCATCACGAAGACTGCGTTGCGGACTCGCTTGTCGCGAAGGACCTCACGAAGCTCTTTCTTCGTTATCTTCAGCGCATCTTTCAATTCGACACCGCCATCTCGCCGCGCTTATATTCGACGAGTTTGAGGAATGCTTTTTCGAGGCTGGCTTCTCCAGTTTCCTGAAGGAGGGCGGCGACGGTGCCTTCGCTCTGGATCTTGCCCTCGTGGATGACTGCGATCTGGTCGCAGAGACGCTCGACTTCGCTCATGATGTGGGTGCTGAAGACGATGGTCTTGCCTTGATCGCGGGCTTCCTCGATGAACTCCATGACGCTCTGGCTCATGACCACGTCGAGGCCCGACGTCGGTTCGTCGAAAAAGAGGATGGGTGGATCGTGGAGCATGGTTCGGGCGATGCTGACGCGCTGCTTCTGGCCGGTGGAGAGTTTGTCGCAGAGGCGATTGGCAAATTCGTTGATCTGCATCCGATCGATGACGTAGCGTACGCGCTCGGCGAGCTTCGCGCCCTCCAGTCCGTAGAGGCCCCCGAAGTATTCGAGCAGCTCCTTCGGGTTCAGCCGACCATAAAGGGCGGTAGAAGAGGACATAAAGCCGATTGCGGCTCTGACCTTGCGAGGTTCTTCAGTGACGTCGTAACCGGCAACCCAAGCGCGGCCACTTGTCGGCTCGAGGACGGTGGAGAGCATGCGGAGCATGGTCGTCTTGCCCGCGCCATTAGCGCCGAGCAATCCGAATATCTTTCCGGAGACGGCCTCGATGCTTATTCCGTCGACGGCCTTAACGACGCCTTGCTTGGGGTCCTGGAAGTGCTTGACCAGGTTTTCGGTTCGAACCACGGGCGGTAGTTTACAGGCATCCGTCGACACAGGGGTTTTTGGGGCCAATAGGCCCAGCGGGATGCCAGCCTAGTTCGGACGGAGCCTGTCGGTCCATATCTGAATAGACAGGTGATGGAAGCCGGGTAAGGTTCTCCCTTCCATGCCGACGCTCGACGTCCTGATCTCCGCGCAGTCCATCGCAGACCGAACTAATACGCTTGTCGAGGAGATTGAAAGAGACTTTCAAGGCGAGAGCGTCATCCTTTTGGGGGTCTTGAAGGGCTCGTTTATGTTCATCGCGGACCTCGCCAAGAGGCTAAAAGGCGATATTTCAGTCGATTTTGTGCAGGTGAGCTCCTATGGAAGCGGGAAATCGTCTTCGGGCGTGGTACAAATAAGAAAAGATCTTGATGTCAATATCGAGGGGCGAAACGTCCTTATCGTGGAAGACATCGTGGACACGGGGACGACGCTCAACCATCTGCGCGAGTTGCTCAGCACCCGGAAGCCTAAAACCCTTAAGGTCGTGACCCTGCTTCGGAAACCCGAAGCACAAAAGGTTCCCGCGCCAGTGGAGTATGTGGGCTTCGACATCCCGAACGAGTTTGTGGTCGGCTACGGATTGGACTACGACGAGCGTTACCGCAATCTGCCGTACATCGCCATTTTCCGCGAATCCTAGGCCGCAACCTCCTACCCGAGATCTTTTTGCCTTCAGGAAAAACATGATTCATCAATTTCGACCTCGTAAGTCGGACGGCGGAGGACGCCGTCGTGGCGGTGGCGGCGGCGGAGGGCGTGGCCGCGAGGGCCTTCCCAAGGGCGACAACCCATCCGATTTAGAGAACCTGCCGGAACTCGATTACAACTATTTCGATCAGATGACCCCTGCGGGCATCCTCAAGGAAGCCAAAGCCGCCAAGATCGACCCCAAGAGCCTTCTTCGCCACGAGGTTATCGAGGAGCTTTTGCGCGTGAAGAACGCCGAACAGGGTGGCCTCTACTCCCGTGGCGTGCTCGAGCTGTTAAACGACGGCTGGGGATTTTTGCGTCGCGACAACTATGTGCCGGCTCCGTCGGACGTTTATGTGAGCCAGCAGCAGGTCAAGCGTTACGGCCTGCGGAGCGGCGACACCGTGTTCGGTCTGGTTCGCACTCCCAAGGAGGGCGAAAAGTATCAGGGCCTCCTGCGCGTTGAGAGCATCAACACCTATGGCACTCAGGCGCCTGAGATGCAGCGCCGCAAGAACTTCGACGAGCTGACGCCACTCTATCCGAACGAGCGGATCAACATCGAGACGGTGCCGGACAACGTACCGAACCGGATCATCGACTTGATCTCTCCGGTCGGCAAAGGCCAGCGGGGCCTCAACGTTTCGCCGCCCAAGGCGGGCAAAACGACGGTGCTGAAGTCGATCGCGAACGCGATCACGACGAACCACCCTGAGATTTATCTCATGGTTCTGCTCGTGGACGAGCGGCCAGAGGAAGTTACGGACATGCGCCGTTCCGTTCGCGGCCAGGTTATTTCGTCGACCTTTGACGAGCCTGCTGAAAACCACATGCGGGTCGCTGAGATGTGCATGGAGCAGGCGAAGCGTCTGGTCGAAGTCGGCCGGGATGTGGTAATCCTCCTGGACTCCATTACTCGCTTGTCTCGCGCCTCAAACTTGACGATCAACCCCTCTGGCAGAACCTTGACCGGCGGTCTGGATCCCGCGGCGCTCTACCGGCCTCGTCGGTTTTTTGGTGCGGCTCGAAACATCGAGGAGGGGGGATTGCTTTCGATCATCGCTTCGGTGCTTGTAGACACGGGGTCCAAGATGGACGAATCGATCTTTGAAGAGCTGAAGGGCACGGGCAACATGGAAGTGATCCTCGATCGCGACCTGGCGGATCGCCGCATCTGGCCCGCGATCGATGTGCGCCGATCGTCCACCCGGCATGAGGAATTTCTCTTTCCGAAGGATGTGTACGACGGCGTCGTGCAGCTTCGCCGCCTGATGGCGAAGGAGTCGAGCTCGATCGATGCAACGGAGAGCTTGATCAAGCTCATCAAGAGAACGGCAAACAACACCGCGTTCTTGAACTTCCTGGTTCAGCAGACTCGCGCTTCCGTTTAGCGCTCCGTTGAGACAGCGGGCAAGGTCTTACTGGGAGAGCCTCTCATAAGGAGGCTCTCCAATAGGATTTAAGCTGGCGGCATCCAGTGGACCTGATTGTCGCCGAGCAGGCAGTGCACGTAGTTCAGTTGGCCGTCGTGGTACCAGATGTGGCTGACCGCAATCTGGGCCAGGATGAAAAGCGGGGCGGGCATCTGCCAGGGCGGCATGATGACCGTGTTCATCGTCTCGTCGCTCGCCGCGTTGATCGCGGAGCCCAGGGCTTCTGAAGCTTCGATGAGCTTCGCTACGGCGAGGTCTTGTGAGGCGATGCTTGCCGAAAGCTCCTGCATGTGGCCAATGTAGGCATCCTGATCGGCCTGCATTACGTTGCCCTGGAGCGCTTCGGTGCACCAAGAAAGCAGCGAAATCGCGTCCGCCGTTAGCTCGTTGGCGGGGCGCGTGCAACCGCCGAACGTGGCCGTCCACTTGTCGGCGGGGATCGCCTTGATGTCGGCGACGTACATCATCGTGACGCCCTGCAGCCAGCCAGACAGGTAGCCGCGCGCGTCGATTCCTTCCATTGTCGTACTCATAGTAATTTCTCCTCCAGCCGACATTTTGGCCGAAGCGCCGCGAGTTTTGTGCTAGAACATCGCCTTCGCGTGTGGCGAGGGAAATCTTCTTTCCAATCTCTGGCACAGCGAATGCATCCCGCCGTTTCCACCGACTAGACGAGTGCGCCAACCTGAAACCTGCGCAGGCAGAAACTTGGCGTTGTTGAACTTTCCGTCGCGGAAGTAAATCCGGATGAGCCCAGTCGTCGCCGGGGTATGGCTGACGAGATTGCCCATCGAGTACATGATCGGCTTGCCCTTGTAAACTTCCGCGCCCTCGATGACATGGGGATGATGGCCCCAAACCGCGTCCGCACCCGCGTCGATGAAGGCTCTTCCTAGAGCGACCTGGTAGGGCGACGGGACGGGCATCCGCTCGATGCCCCAATGGAGTCCTACGACCAGCAAGTCGCACTTCTGGTGCGCCTGACGGACCCAGTCCACGAGCAGGCGTCGAGCGGAATCGTCGACCTTGCCGCGAAACATGAGATACATCACGCCGGCGCTTCGGTCGGTTGCCGATGTCGTGTGATAAGCGCCGCTGACGGATTCAAAAGCCAAAGATGAGATGAGCCCGACTCGGGTCCCGTCGGCCAGGCGGTAAACTACGACTCGCATCGCATCGGATTTGGTGACTCCCGCACCGGTGTGAAGGATGCCTGCCTTGTCGAGAAGGCCGGTCATCTGACGCATGCCCGCCTCTCGATAGTCCATCGCGTGGTTGTTGCCAAGAGCGACCAGGTCGATCCCCGCCTCCTTGATTTCCTGCACGTGGCCTGGGTCGCCCTTCAGGATATATTGCGACCGAGCCGCCAGTTCGGCGGCTGATTTGCGGGAAGTAGGAACGCGCGCGTCGGTCAGGGGTACTTCCAAATTCGCGAAAGCGACTGCGCCGGACTTGAATGCGTCGGCTATCCCGTCGAACGAACCGTGGCCGACGGGGATGCTGTTCAGCATGATGTCCCCGCCGAACACGGCCGTGAAACCCCTTCCCGAGAATGCGACCGAAGCAAGTAGTGCGAGCATTGCAAAATAGACGCAGAAACCGGGTGTTTAGCGCCATCCCTGTAACCCGGAACCGGCGCTGAACGTATATTGCCCAACAGCAAGGAATTTTCTATGACCCTTAAGCGATCTTCCAGAGCCCTTATTCTCATTGCAGTTTGTGCCATCTCGCTCGCCGCCGTGCAGGAAGGTGTGCTCATCCGCCGTCAGCTCAAGGCGAATGCTAAGGAGACGTACAAGATCGAGTCCCTGACTAAGATCACGGCGGATACTCCGGCAGGAAGCCAGGAGGGTAGCGCTACGTCAAGCTCGACCCTGGAAACCACCGTTGGCTCGGTTAAGCCTGACGGAAACTCGGCGGACTTTACTATTCTCACTACCATCGATTCGATGAAGATGGATGGCATGATGGCGGCGGCTCCGAATCAGGAGAAGGTTCCGCCGGTTACCGTAAAGGGAATCATCGACACCCAGAACCGCCTAACCGAGACTAAGGCAGAGGGAGCATCTGGAGCGACGAACCCTATGTCGATGCTTGGCGGTAGCGAGGCGTCCCAGATGGGCTTGTTCGTGCAATTCCCGGCGGAGGCCGTAAAAGAAGGCGATACCTGGACGATCACCCTGCCAGCAAACGCGATGATGGGCAAGGACCCGCAGAAGCTGACCGCAAAGTTTATCGGGACTCGAGACTTCAATGGCAAGCAGGTCTATGTGGTCAGCGTGTCCGGAACGATGACGATCGAACCCGACATGGATGCGATCAAGAAAGCGAGCAAAGGCGCCGATCCGGCCATGGGCATGGACCTCAAGATCAAGGGAACGGCCGAATTGGATTCTGAGAATCTAATCGACCCCGAGACCGGGGCGACGCTACAGGCGACGACCCATGTGAAGGGCAAGACTGACGTCGAGATAGTTCAGATGGCGATGACGACGAAGGTCTTCACGGACTCGACCGTGAAAATGACGAAGTCCTGATCGCGCCGCTTTCCGAAGGCCCAGAAGAGCCTCCCCTTCGAGCGGAGGCTCTATTTATGAGTCTTACTTGTATCCGGGAAGGTAGTCGCCCTCGGCTTCGAATAGGCGCATCGTCATTTTGTGGATTTCTTCGGGCGAACAGACGGCGCTGGTTAGGGGGTCGAGCATGAGGGCTTGGGCGGCGGTTTCCTTTGATCGGGTGAGGATCGCTTCGACGGCAAGGTCGAACATCCGCATATTGGATTCGCATATCGCCGCCATCTGCCGGGGAAGGCGTCCGAAGCGGGTGGGTTGGACACCGTTACGGTTCACCAGGCAGGCTAGCTCGACGCAGCCATCGTGGGGGAGGTTATCGATGAGGCCGCCCGCGTTCGACACGTTCCCGTGTACGACAAAGGGCTCGTTTTTTTCTATGGCTTCGATGATCCAGGCTCCGTACTCCCAGGTTCTGTCGAATTTGATCGGGTCTTCGCCTGAGATCAGCTTGGCCCGTTGCTCGTCCTGCCCCTTGCGCCAGCTCGGCCAATTGTCTGCGTAGAAGCTCTCTTGGCCCCGGTAGCCGGTGTCGGTGTACTTGGCGAGGAGGACCGGGCGCTTGCGGTAGTAGGGAAGATATTCGCTGAGGTGGCCGCTGGATTCGGTGATAAATGCGCCGAAGTGGAGCATCATGTCGGTTCGGACCGGTTCGGCTTTGGCAAATTTGCTTTCGCGGTCTCGAGCTTGTTCCTTGAGGACGGGATACAGGTCGGTGAAGGCAGGCTTACCCCTGCCCCCTCCACCGGAATGGAGAGGGGATGGTCCGCTTAGTTCGGTGAACCAGGCGAGGTGGTTGATGCCAGCGCACTTCCACTTCATGTCTTTGTATGGGATTCCCGCGTAGCCGGCGAGCATTTCGGACGTGCCTTGAACTGAGTGGCAGAGACCGACGACGGGCATGGTGCTGGTGCGCTGGGCGGCGAGACACATCATGTTCATCGGATTGGTGTAGTTGAGCACGACCGCCTGGGGGCATAGGCGTTCCGAGTCCTTTAGGATTTCCAACCAAACCGGAATCGTGCGAAGACCCTTGAAAAGGCCGCCGGGGCCGATGGTGTCGCCGATGTTCTGGCTGACGCCGAATTCGAGCGGGATGTCGTTGTCGAAACGAACGCACTCCATGCCGCTTACTTCGATGGAGTTGACGAGGTAGTCGGTGCCGGGGAGCAATTCCAACCGGTCCAGTGAAGCCACGACCTTCCAGCGTTCCGCTTGGCCGGATGCTTCGACAATTTTAAGCATTAGCTTGCGGGCCAGTTCGAGTCGATCTGCATTGACGTCGACGAGCCGCAGTTCGCCACCTCGATTATCCGGGATGAGGACGACGTCCTTGAGGATCGAGTTGGTGAAGAACGATCCTGCACCGACCATAGTGACGTTGATGGGGCCGGGCATTGCGCCGGGAAGTCCGAGTCGGAAGTCGGGTTTGGTGTGCTCGAAGTGAGAGGTTGCCGCCATTTCATCGTAGGTTAGCATTGGTGCGAGTGCCATTTTTCGCGCGATGGACTATAATCCGATTAGGGATTCCTTCAGCCCTTGACTTCTAGAATTCTCATGCCCAGCTCCAGCGGTTTGGACTCCAAGCTTATTCTGCTCATCGAGGACAACCTCGACGATGAGCGGCTGACTCGCCGGGCGCTTCAGAAGAACAACATCATGAACGAGGTGATCCTCGCCGAGGACGGCGAGAAGGCCCTCGACTATTTATTTGGAACCGGAAACTATGCCGGGCGCGACATGGGTGTCATGCCTTCCGTCGTGATTCTGGACCTGAAGCTGCCGAAGGTGAGTGGCCTGGAGGTTCTCAAGCAGATTCGGGCCAACAGCGCGACTTCGCACTTGCCGGTGGTCGTTTTGACTTCGTCGGAAGATGCGGCGGCGGTCGAGGAGAGCTACAAGTTCGGGGCTAACTCCTTTATTCAGAAGCCGAGCGATCCCGGCGAATACAGCGAAATGGCCCTGCAGGTCGCGATGTATTGGCTTTTGCTGAACCGAACGGCTCCAGAACACGTTCTAGGTAGATAAGTGTTCTTGCGATCTGCCCCAGTTCGCGTTCTGCTCTTCCTCTTCCTCTTCCTCATTGTTGGGGCGGTTCTTCCGGTGTCCGGAGTAGCGTCAAGTGGCTCTCGCGTCGACGGGCCGCTTGCAATTCGCTCTGTTAGAACCGCTTCTTCAAGATTGGCTGCTTGTGGGGAGCCTTGCTGTGTTGGTAAGAGCCAAACGTGCTGCAAGCCTGCGGCTCGGGAATTCTTTCGAAGCGCTGCTCGATGCGAATGCCCCTTCGGAACCGGATCGCCATCGAATGTTCCCCAGATTTCGCGCACTTTTTCGCCGGGAGCTTCCGATCTGGCTGATTCGCCGAAGGGTGGACCTACGGTCTTAAGCGCCAGCTTCCGTATGCAGATTTCGATCGCTGACGCCGGAAGCAGCACATCTTCACCATTGGAAGATCACTTCGGGCGAGCTCCTCCACTTCTCCTTCAGGCGTAACTGCGCCTGCTTATCAACACTGATGGCCGTTGACGGCCTGAGACTCGCGGGGCAACCCGCATTTGAAGGAGATTTCTCAATGATTCGTACAGTTTGGATTGCGGCACTTGCCGCGACTTCGCTCGGCTTCGGTCAAATGGAAATGGCGAAACCGATGAAGGTGGCGGCCCAACTAGGAGCCACCGCGAAAGTTGGAGACAACGATTTCAAGTTGACCTTGACGGACGGCGCGGGCGCGCCGATATCTGCCGCGAAGGTGACTCTGAGCGTTGGCATGACAAGCATGGACATGGGAACGGCCCATCCCAAAGTTTCTGAGAAACCGGCGGGGTTGTATGCGGCCACCGTAGCCTTCTCCATGGCCGGCCCCTGGAGGGTTACCGCGAAGGTCGAAGCGGCGGGTTACAAGACGACTACTAAGAATTTCGACTTCAAACCCTCGTCCGACGATTCTATGAAGGGCATGAAGATGGATGGAATGGACATGGGTGGTATGTCCATGGAGGGACGCCTCGGCCACTGGTCGATGGCGCGTGAAGGCTCGGCGACGAGTTGGCTGCCTGATTCATCGCCGATGTTCATGAAGATGCTGCCGAGGTCGGGTCGTTATGCCCTTCAACTGATGGGGACTTTCTCGTTGAACTCAACCTCCACCAGCGGACCTCGCGGAAACTCCCGCTTCTACTCGAACTCCATGCCGATGCTGATGGCCCGTCGCGAGACGAGCGGCGGCATCTTCGGCGCGAGCCTAATGATTTCCTTGGATCCCGTTTTCAACGGGGAGTTTGGTTATCCGGACTTGTTTCAGACGGGTGAGACGGCCTATGGGCTGAAGCTGGTCGACTACCAGCATCCGCACGATTTGATCGACGAGGCCGCCGCTTCTTACAGCCATCCGGTCGGGAAGGATTTGAATGCTTTCGTTTACGCTGGTCCGGTTGGCGAGCCAGCCTTGGGCGGTCCGACTTTTATGCACCGCCCGAGCGGTATGGAGGTTCCGGAGGCTCCGATTTCGCACCATTGGTTCGACAGCACCCACATCTCCTGGGGCGTGGCGACGGTCGGGGTGAATACGAAGAATTGGCAGGTGGAGGGTTCGGTGTTTAATGGTCACGAACCCGATGAGAACCGTTATTCGCCTGATCCGATCGCTTTGAATTCGGCTTCGGGCCGGGTTACGTTCAACCCGAGTAAGGATTGGTCGTTCAACGTGGCTTACGGTTACTTGAACGCGCCTGAAAGCAGCGAACCTGGTATCGACCAGCATCGGCTGACGGCGGCGGCTCTCTGGAGCCATCCGATCGGGAAAGCAGACAACTTGTCGGTGACTGCGCTCTTTGGCCGGAACATCAAAAGTGGGGACCATTCCGATGCTTGGCTTCTGGAAGGTACTTATCTTACGGGGCCAACTTCGCTCTTCGCTCGGTGGGAGCGGGTGGACAAGGATGAGTTAACAGGCGTGCCGGCGGGATCGTATCAGGTGAACAAGATTCTGTTCGGCGCGGTGCGTAACGTGGTGAGCCGCGGCGGATTCGACTTTGGGATTGGCGCTTATGGGGGCGTTTACAGCTATCCTTCGTCGCTGAACCCTTTCTACGGGTCTTCGCCGTTTACGTTTGGGTTCTTCGTTCGGGTTCGGCCTTCGCGGATGTAGGTTCCGTTAAAGTGCTGCGGGCTGGGGCGCCGGCGATGACTAGCTGAACCAGCTAGTTCTTGTCGACCAGCAAAGTGCCGTGAATCTGAGTGTTGCCTCGCATAATCCGTGAATCGAACGGCCAGTGGACTACTACGCTTCGATTCCGACTTCCAAAAAGATGGCTCGGGGACTGCGCGGCGAACGTGTAGTCGAGCGCGATTTGGGTTTGGTTTTCTTGGCATGGGAAGAACCAATCGATGAGCGTGCCGGTGACGGCCGTGGTTTGCGAGGTTGCGGTGTCCGTGGCGGTGCCGGCCACTTGTCCACTTGCATCGACAGTCAGAGCGAAGCTGATCTGGGGGGTCGGGAGGGCGGGAGACGCGCCGCCCGTCTGGTAAAAGCCGGCCGTATAAGTTCCGGCGTAGTCTGGATTCGCGGTGCCGAAGTCGGCACCGCCGCAGCCCTGGAATCCGCCGCAGCCGCTGAGGGCGACTGCTAGGGATGTAACCGTGAAGATAGCTGATATTCGCATGAGGACTAGTTAAGTGTCTTGCCTGCTAAAGTCCCTGCGCTTCCGCGTCGATAACTAGAGCTTCGAGTGATGAAATCAAGGAAGGCAACTCTTCCTTCGCGAATGGAAGACACGGTGGGAATCGATTTGATCGTATGCGTGAACCAAGAGATTTCGAAAGCGAATGATGGAATCCGAATTGGGCAATTGTACAAAGATCGAACGCTCCAGGTCGCGAATTCGCACAACTGCCTCTCCAAGGATCGAAAACTGTCTCTCTATAGCGGACTGCACTGCCAAGAGGATTCGTATGAGCCAAGGTCAACCTCTGAGAGCGCATCGGCTATCCGTGAAGATGCAAGGAGTGCGTCGGCCAAGCAGCCCGCAGTCTCAGGCCGCATAAAGCTCTCGGCGTGTTCGCTCTACTTCGCGTCGAAAAACTGGATTCTTGGCGCCGCTCCACTCTACCAAGTCAACTTTACGATCGAACAGTTCTTCTAGCGCACGCTGAAATCCGAAGAATTGCTCAAGCGCTCCTAAGTTCGCGGTATCCGCTGCAAATTCTACTGCCACGTCAATGTCGCTCTCGGCGTCAAAACGTTCACTTGTAACGGAGCCGAACGCCCAAAGCCTGCTCACGCCGAAAGTCCGACAGAGCCTTTCGATTTCGGGCCGCCCGGAATCGAGCATGTTCGCGCCTCTGTCCACAAGGTCATTTTACAGCGATTTGGTCAATCGGATTCAAATGCCTAAGGTGGTCCTCTCGCCCTCGATTTGCTTCAGCCCATTCTCCATCTCCGCCATCAGCTTCTCGATCG
>JBBSFL010000076.1:0-11720 GCA_038238735.1 Fimbriimonadales bacterium
GTAGGAGGCCGCGCCGATCGCGAAGGCCCAGCCGACCATGGTGGCGATGTCGAACGTCTCGACGAAGTAGCCAAGGCCCATCGAGACGATGCCGACTCCGACGGCGGCGATTTGGAAAGCTCGTTTTTGCTGCTGTTGGGTGGGTTCGGTTTGTTCGGGGGTTTCGGCAGTGGTGCGGGGCCGCCAGATGATCTTGGCGTAGATGTCTCGGGCGAAGGCACCGGACATGCTGACCAGGAGTCCGGAGAAGGTGGACATGAAGGCGGCGAAGGCTCCGGCGGCGGTGATCGCGCTGAGAATCTCTCCAAGCAGCTTGTTCTCGAGCATCGTGGGAAGCTTGATGAGGAGGGTGTCGGTTGAGTTGTTCGCGTAGAGCTGCGGCATGACGGCCCGGCCGAGCGAGCCCCACATCGGGGTGAAAACATAGAACAGCCCGAGCAGGATCATCACCCAGAAGGTCGTCCGCCGCGCGGCCCGTCCGTCAGGGTTGGTGTAGAAGCGGACGAGGATGTGCGGCAGCCCGGCGGTTCCACACACGAGGGCGATGATGAGGCTAAAGGTGTACAGCACGGGATAGCCCCACTTGGAGGAGGCCGGTCCGTATGGGTTGAGCCACTTGGCGTTGGCGGGCGCGTTCGGGGCGACGGCGGGCTCGAACTCACCGTTGAGGTGGATCGTGGCGGGTTTGAGGAATTCGAGTTTGATGCCGGTTCGGGTCGGGCCTTGCGGATCGGGAACTGGTTCCCCGTTCTTGGTGACAACGGCCGGGGCGAATCCGAACGTCGTTCCTCTTGGCACATCGAGAATCCCGTCCTTATCGGGAACCACGCGGACGTCCATCCGCCCGGACCGTCCGCCTCCGATTCTGGACGGGGATGTGGGGATCGCGCCGAGATCGACCTTATCTTCGCCCGCAAGCGGCTTCCGGACGGTCGAAAGCTTGATCTGGCAGGCGTCGTCGAAGGTGATGTAGGTCGACTCGGTTCCGGTCAGGGCTAGGACGTTTGCGGGGGCGGCGTCTTTTCCCTTCATTTTGATCGCGGCAGACTTGGGAATATGAGGCTCCGCGCTGCCTGCCGAAGCCGGCGTTCCGGCACCGAAGATCGCCATCAGCACGAACAGGGGGACGCATATGGCGAAGAGCTTGGCCCAGTATTGGAAGGCTTGGACGAGGGTAATTCCCTTCATGCCTCCGAGGGCGACGTTGAAGGTGATGACGGCTCCGACGATGACGATGCCGTACCAATAGGGCCAGCCCAGGATCGCGCCCATCGTGACGCCCGCGCCCTTCATCTGGGGCATCGTGTAGAAGAAGCCGATGCAGAGGACGAAGATGACGGCGATCTTGCGGAAGACGGGGGAATCGAAGCGGCCCTCCGCGAAATCGGGGATGGTGTAAGCGCCAAACCTGCGGAGCGGCCCGGCGATGAAGAGAAGCAAAAACAGATATCCGGCGGCGTAGCCCACGGGGTACCAGAGCGCGTCGTACCCGCTTTTCATGATGAGGCCGGCGACTCCGAGGAAGGAAGCGGCGCTGAGGTACTCGCCGGAGATTGCGGAGGCGTTCATGAGCACGCCGACGGCTCGTCCGGCGACGAAGAAGTCGGAGGCGGTCGAGGCTTTCTTGGTCGCGTAGAGTCCCAATGCGAGGGTCGCTACTACCATTAGGATAACGCCGATGAGTGGGATCATTCCTTGGCTCCTTCGTCGGCATTAGGGCCTTGGGGCGTTTCGGCCTTGGCTTCGCTTAGGAGGTCTTTTTCTATTGCGTCGGATTGCTTTACGAAGTATCCGGAGAGGATCCAGGTGAGCGGGTAGAAGAGGACTCCGAGGATGAGCCAGGTTAGGGTGAAGCCGGCGACGTTCGTAGCGGCAAGGTCGGACGCGTAGAGGTTGATGAGCGGGAGCGCGATGAGGAGGACGATGAAGATGCAGGCGATCCGGATGCTAAGGGCGGCCTGCTTTTGCATGACCCGCCTGAGGAGCGCGTCTTGATCGACGGCGGCGTTCGGCTCGTTCATCTGGTCACTTTAGCGGATAAGATCGAGTTTGGATAGCCCGGTTTGGTAGGTCTTCCCGTTGGCTGGCAGGCTTTGGTGTCTTCGCTCCTCCGCGAGGCTACAATCTCTCGTTTTCGTGGCCAGCTGCTCCCCCGACATAATCGATCGCGCCGTCTTTGTAGGTCGCGTGCTGGCGGAGGTCCGGGTGGGTCAGGAGAGATTCGGCGCTTGCGTGGAGGACGAACTTGTCGGTCGGCCACCAGTTCACGTAGTGGATCATCGCCAGCACCGGGCGGGGCTCGAGGGTTCGGTTGGGCATGCCGGCGTGCCAGAGACGGATGTCTCGAATGACGGCGCTTCCTTGGGCCACGTCGGCTTGGAGAGGCAGACTGACGGCTCGCCGCGCTTCGAGATGCTCCGGTGAAACCTCGATGTCGCCGTCTTCAAACACGACGGAGGGGTCGAGGTGAGTTCCTGGCCATACTTCCGTGCTGCCATTCTTGGGGCTCATACCGACGAGCCCGATGTTCACTACTAATCCGTAGGCTGGGTGGGGGTTCTGTTGGGCGGGCCAGAGCTGTCCGAGGTCGGCATGGACGGGCTGGCGGCTTTCGCTGGGCATTGCCGTGTTACCGCTGTAAAAAGCGTTCATCATCCCTGCTCCGAGGATGGATTTTGTGATTTGGATCACAAAATCGATAGCGAGGATGTCGCGGAAGAGGAATGGCGGGAACGGGGGCGGGGCCTGCTGGATGTTGCCGCGATTCCAGTTAAAGGACGCGTCCGGACGGTTTACGTACTTGTCTAGGTCGGCGAGCACACGCTCACGGAGAATGTGAATGTGCTCGAGGTCGATGACGTCCTCAACGATGAGGATGCCGTCTTGCTCGAGGGCTTGTTTTGCCTTTCCGAGGGGTCTAAGGTCAAGGCATTGGCGGAAAGTTCCTTGACACTGGGTCGGACTCGTTTGATTTGGCTCACGGGTTGTTTTAGATGATGGGGGCTCTGAGCGCTCGGCCGGCCAGTCGGGTTTCATTGAGTCGGCCCTCGTCGATAGCGACCGTGCCGTTAACCAAGACGTATCGGAAGCCGACGGATGGCTTGGCGGGGTGGTCGAAAGTAGCTTGGTCGAGCACGGCGGCAGGATCGAAAATCGCGATATCGGCGTCGGCACCGACTTGGACGCGGCCCTTGCGTTTAAAGTCAGCGCATCGCCGCTCGAACCGTTTGGCCGGCTGAAGAGTCATTTTCCAAATTGCATTGGGCAGGGTGAGAACCCTCTCGTCTCGACAGTAGTGGCCGAGGATTCGCGCGTAGGTTCCGGCGGAGCGTGGATGGCCGACGCCCCCGTCCAGACCGCCATCGGTGCCGATCATAGTTGCCGGGCTTTGGAGGGCGGCTCTTACGGCGGTTTCCGGAATTGCGTGGGCAACTACGAAACCGCCTTCCTTGCGGTACTTCACAAAGGTTTCAGGGGTGAGACGCTCGTGGGTCTTGGCCCATTCGAGATCCTTGTAGTCGATGCCAAACCGCTGTTGCCAGCCGGGCGCAAAGACTTCGCTATCGAGTCCGGTGCCGAATGCAGTGTACGGGTAGGCGTCGCACGTGACATCGAAGCCGCGCGCCTGGGCTTCTTCTATGACCTTTAGAGCGCGGGCGGTGTTGCCGAGGGCCATGGAGGGCACGTGGACGATGTGAAGCGGGGCGCCTCCCACCATGGCGGCCGTCATAACTTCCGCGATTGCGGTGAGGTTGCTTTGCTCTTCGTTAAGCGTGCCGTATCGGGTGTGGACATGACAGGAGGCGTGATGGCGGCCCGCGACCTTGAATATCTCTAGCACCTCCCAACGGGTGGTGGCGGGCTGGTATTCGAGTCCGAAGCCGACTCCCAGTCCTCCCCGTTTCAGTCCGTGGTCTACAAATTCGCACATCTTTGCGATTTCCGCATCGGTGGCGACGTTCTCTTCGCTCGCTTTCTCGCTGCCAAGAATGAGACCCCTCGCAAGCGTATGGCTCGTTCCCGCGCCATAGTTGATCAGCCTCTTTCCAGCCCGTGCTTTGTGCCATGCGTCGAGGTCGAGGACGCCTACTTCCATTTGCAGCTTGGTGGTGACGCCGTCGAAGAGTTGGACACGATCGTTTTCGAGGTCTTGGCCGTGGGAGATCGGATCGATGAAACCGGGGGAAACGACGAGGCCCCGGGCGTCGATCGTCCTTCGCCCCTTCAACTCCTTCTCTGAGACGGCGGCGATCCGGTCGTTCCGGATACCGACGTGGCGAATCCCATCGAGACCGGTCTCGGGGTCGATAACGCGGCCGTGAAGGATGACGATATCGAACTCATCAGAATGCAAAAGGGGACCAATGGTGATAGCGGCAACGCCCGCTAACCCTTGGCCCAGCAACTCGCGGCGGGTCATGCTTGACCATAGCATTCCGTGCGAACTTTAGCCAAGGTGGCCCGTGAACTTTTCCGGGCGCGGAGAGGCGGATACAATTTCACCATGATCTCATTTATTGCCTCCTTCGCGATCCACGCCCAGGGTCCCGATCTTGTTTCGAGGGTTCGTGCGGCGCTTATCGTTCCTGGGTCGCGACCTTGGGCGCAGACGACTTTAACCGGTCAGGCGAGCCAGTACGGGGTCGAGGGGAAGTATTCCCTCCGGTTTACGCAGGACGGGCGGTTTGTGCAGTCGATAGTGGACCAGCTTGGCGAAGCGAACGGTTTCGATGGGACGCGGCACTGGGAGAGCGATTCGAGCGGCGCCACGCGGGTCGTTGGATTCGAGGACGCCGACCAGCAAAAGGGCATGGCGATGATGCTTACCGACTACTGGATCCAGCCCAACGCGACGGTGGATATTAAAGCGGACGGAAATCTGCTGCATGTGAAGCTTCGTAATTCCCTGTTCGAGGAGACGGTTGAAATCGATCCCGCCACTTCCCTTCCGATTAGCGCGAGTTTCCTGGCGTCGTCCGGAAAGGTTGTGCTCGTCCTCTCAGATTGGCGTCCCGCTGGAGCCTTTCGAGTTCCTTTCAAGGCCGATTTGCAGCACGGCGGGCTAACCGACATCTTCCTTGTGAACCGGGCAAAGGGTTCCGGTGATCCCGGGGCCGCTGCCTACGCGATGCCTTCTTGGATACCGACGGACGTGACCTTCGATGCTTCGAAGCCTTCGGCGGTCGAATCGAAAAAGGCGTTTACCGGCCACATGCTGGTGCATCCGCTAGTAAACGGTAAGGACGTGGGATGGTTTATTTTGGACACTGGCGCGGAGATCATGGTGATCAATCCGAAGGTCGCCGACACTCTGGGCATGCCGAAGATCGGGCAGGAGCAGTTGGTCGGCGTGGGCGGTTCGACGACGGCTTCCTTCCGGACAGCGAAGGATTTCACTTTGGGGCCTGCGACGATCAAGAACGTCAAGTTTATCGAGTTTGACCTTGGGCAGTTAGACACAATATTTCGCGTTAAGGTGGCCGGAATCGTGGGGTTCGATTTCTTTCGACGCACGATCGTGGGCGTGAATCTTTCGAAGCCTGAGGTCACGGTCTTCGACCCAGCGACGTACAAGTTGCCGGCGGGAGATTGGACGGCGATGCAGTTCGACAGCGGCAACCCAGTCGCGGAAGCTCGCTTCGAGGGCGACCGGAAGGCTTTCTTCCGGCTGGATACGGGTGCGAACGGAACGGTGACGTTTCATGCGCCCTACGTCGAGCATGAGCATTTACTCGACGGTCGGACGACGACTACAACCTTCCAAGGCGGAGTCGGTGGAATGACTTCGGGCCGGTTGGGCAAGCTGACGTGGTTCGAGATCGGCGGCCATCGCTTCGAAAATCCGTCGGCCACCTTCTCGCAGGCCAAGGTGGGCGCGTTTACTTCGCGCTATCTGGCGGGGAACATCGGGCAGGATTTTATGACGCCATTCAATATGGTGTTCGACTTCGGCGGTTCGAGGGTTGGGTTTGTGGTGATCGGTGATCGGTGATCGGTGATCGGTGATCTAGTGATCAGAGGCTAGAGGCTGTCGATCGGGGGTCCCTGAGCACTGCCGACCGATCATGGATGAACGAACACAGATCACAGATCACAGATCACCCCTGACCGACTTCCATCAAGGACTGCTTAGCTTAAGAGATGGCAAGGATCCCTTCTATGTCTGGAGGAGCGGAACTTGGATGTACTTCTGGACGCCCTAACAGGTGATAGGGAGACAATCATGAAAATTAAGCTACTCGGAAATCTGTTGGCCGCAACCGCGATGAGCGGTGCGATGATCGCTCCGATGACGGCCGTTGCGCAGCACGGCAGCAAGTATCAGCATCGCCAGTCCACGAAGAACACTTGGCGGAATGTCGCTATTGGATCCGGTGCAGTCGGTCTCTATGGACTTTTAAAGGGCAATAGCACTTTGACTTTGCTCGGGGCGGCAGGTGCCCTCTATTCCGCGAACCGCTACGAGCAGGATCGCAAGAGTCAAAGCAAAATGGGCCGAGCGCGAGCTTCCCTGTATGGTCGGTCGAGCTATATGAGCCACGGCCACCGATATGTGCGCAAGACGGTTTGGCGAAACGGCCAGAAGTATTACACCTTCGTTCGCGGCTAACCGTGTCGCGGGTTAACACCATCGTAAGCGCGAGAGCGGCCCCGCCCCTTAGGGGTGAGGCCCTTTTTGCTATGGAATCGGGTTTGGGGGTTCGACCTCGGAGGTTGGGCTCGGGATATTGGATGGCCATTCGGCATGGCGCAGGGTCTGCAACCCTCACCTAACTTCCACACTCCAAACTCCAAATGATCCGGTCATATACTTAGACCATGGACCCCGCTCGAACGGCACTCGTCTTAATCGACTTGCAGCAGGGGATTTTGGCTCGGCGGACCGAACCACGGTCCAGTGCGGAGGTGCTACGCACTTCGGTGACGCTCGCGAATGCCTTTCGCGAGCTTCGGGCCCTAGTGGTTCTAGTGCACGTGAGTTTCGCCAATGACCGATCAGATGCGCTGGCGCAGTCGGTGGATTTGACCCAGCAGGCGGCTGCGCACCCTGAAGGGTGGGACATATTGGACCCGGCGTTGAAGCCGAACGCGGATCACACAATTGTAGTCACGAAGCGGAATTGGGGTGCGTTCTATGGCACGGGGTTAGACCTGCATCTCCGGCGGAGGCACATCGATACGATCGTGCTGGGCGGAATCGCGACGCCTTACGGAGTCGAGTCGACGGCTCGCGACGCGTACGAGCGCGGATACCCACTCTATTTCGTGGAGGACGCCATGTCGACGGTCGACGCGAACGACCATGCCCACTTCATCAGTCGCATTTTCCCCCGACTCGGTCACGTCGTTTCGGCGGACGAAGTTTTGACAATGATCCGACCGGAGGGCTAAGGCACCTGCACGTCGATCGACCAGCTAATAATGTCAAGGCTGGGATCCGCCACGTCGCCTCGCGGCTCGATTCCCTGGTTGTTGATGCCTTGCACATTGCTGTAGGAGCCAGAAATGTAGATGGGCACATCTACCCAGCCATCGATTCCGCTGACCGTGGTCGAGTCACCGAGAGCATCCCAGAACTTTGTGCCGGGGTCGGTGCCGGTTGGGATCCGGTCCATCGTGAGGAAGTTGACCTGCACATATTTCAAGGCGGTGATTTGGGCGAGGGTCAGGCCAAGCTGACTCACGTCGAGGGTAAATCTTAGGGTGCGTCCGCCCGCTTGGACGACGTCAGCTAGCACGGGCACGCCGATTTGTACGGGCGTGTTCAGATCACCACCCCGGAATTCATACAGTCCGAAGCCGGAGGGCGGGTAGCGATTTGGATTCCAGTCAACGAAGTTCGTTACCGTACCGGCGACGTAGCCGTTACCCCATGGAGATCGAACGACAGGCTCGGGGCCGGTGGTGGTCGGAGGCGCCTCCGGAGTGAAGTTCATCGCGATTCGATAGACGAAATCGGGGCGTAGATCGCCATCGGTAGTCATCGTAAAGACGATGCGGGTCGTTCGAGCGACGCTGTTCGTCGGGAACTTGGCGCATCCGACGGCCGCGAGGGCCACCAGAATGGGGAGACTTCTTAGAAGCGACTTCACGATCAGCACGACCTGCACACTACTACGCGCGACTGCCTCAAATGAGACCCTCGGTGTAGTAAAGAATTCGATGGCACTCATCGCAGGTCACAATGCGATCGTCTTTGACGCCCTGGATGGTGCGCTCGGCGACGAGGGTCCCGCAGGCGCTGCAAGTTCGGCCTTTCGTTATGAGGCCCATTCCAGTGCCATGGTGACTCTTACGGATGGCGTCGTAGCGGGCCAGCAATCCTGGGGAA
The DNA here is from genome assembly GCA_038238735.1 of Fimbriimonadales bacterium. Taxonomy (GTDB): domain Bacteria; phylum Armatimonadota; class Fimbriimonadia; order Fimbriimonadales; family Fimbriimonadaceae; genus JAFDWR01. Next base: position 8,333 of record JBBSFL010000076.1, read on the forward strand.
ACCGCTTTGGCGGCGGCCGGTCGCTCCGCCGTGCGCTCTTTGTATTCCGATTCGAGCTCCCCTTTGATCCGCAAGGCGTTCTTCTGGTGGATCGATAGCTCCTTCTTCTTGGTGGCGATCTCGGCTTCGATGGCATCCGCTTCGGCCTGGGCGGGAGGTACAAGTTCCCAAAGCTGGAGGATACGCTCGTCGGTCTCTGCTCGCTGCTTCTTCAAGGCGGCGACCTCCTTTTCGAGGTTCTCGACTTCGCGGGGGTTCACGACTGAGCCGCCGTAGATTTCCCGGTCGACCTTCTTGAGCTTCTCTTCTACCGACTTCTGCTTCAGCTCGAGGTCTGTCAGCTCGCCGGCAAGGCCCCGGGCTTGGCCGCCCTTCTCGTCCAAGCGCGCGTCCAGCGCTTTAATTTCGGCCATCAGCTTGCGACCGGGGTCGAGGCTGGCCGCTCGGTGCTGAATCTCGACGAGAGCGGAATCGATGAGGTGAAGCCGCCACAACCGTCGGAGATCATCGGAAGCCATGATCTGATTATCCTTTAAAGTGGCGTCCGATCACTTTCTTCCGCGGATCAAGACCGCGAGACCGATGCCAAGACCAAGCCACGAAGTTGGTTCGGGAGTGGGCGTGGTGCGAACGGCGTAGTCGTCGAAGTAGGCCGTGTTGTAGCCGGCGGGAACGGCCCCGATGGAGAAGTCGGTCACGACAGCGCCGCCGAAGTTCGTCTGAAGGAGCTGTGTGTCATTCAGAAAGGCAGACATTTTGTTCGTGGTGTAGTCCAAGCGAATCCGGAAGGTGTACCAAGTGTCCGCTGCCAGGACACCGTATTGGTGAGACGAGCCAGCCGCATCGACCCAAAGGGAGTGGTCGCTTTGGACCTGGATGTCGCAAAAGGGATTGGGCTGCGGCGAATGGAACGCGTATAGGCCAAACCAGGAATTTGCAAGCTCACCAGAACCGTCGTGATAGTCAGTAAAGTTGAGCGCTACCTCGCCTTCGATGATCTTATCGCTGGTCGCCGGGTTGTAGGAAAGCGGGACCCAAGCGAACTCTTGCTCGTTGCCAGAGGCCGCAGCGGTGTCGTAGAAGAGGCTCTGCGAGCCCGTGTGGTAGCGGGACGAGTTGTAAGTGAAGTCCGGGTCGCCCGCGCCGAGTTGCTCTTGCCAAGCGGGGTTCCCGGCCAATCCGGCCCCCAAGGCACAGCCTTGGGAGGGCTCGAAGCCCGTACTGTACAGAGTCGCCGCGCCCGCACCGGCTGCCACGGCCAACACAGCCGCCGAACAAGCGATCTTCTTCAACTCTCCTAGCTCCCAACCAGACCTAAACAAAAGGCGTCAATCCTAATTACTCTAAAATAGCCGAGTTTCTGCGACAGGACTTAGTCTTTCGTCCCAATTCGGAATTCATCCGGCAAATTTGACGGTTCTCGGGGCTTTCTTGAAAATTGGCTGAAGCGCCGTCTGAGGGTTTGTGGGCGGAAACCTAAAGCAAACACTGACGAATCTACTAGATTCCACAAAGTAGCGCGGAATACCCGAAATCTTCGCTGGAAAAGGGTTTTATATTCCGAGAATTTCCTTGTCGGATTGCGCTCGGGCGCTTCCGGAGGATAGGGAATGCCGCTTTTCGCATATACAGCCATCGACGGTTCAGGCCGCACCGTCCACTCCACGATGGAGGCGGATAACGAGCAATTGGTTCTCGCAAAACTGCGCGACCAGTCGCTTCATTGCACGGACATCAAGAAGGCGTCGGCCAGGAAGCCGCTCTCGATCGGCAAGAAGAAGGTCAAGCTCAAGGCGATCGTCATCTTCTCGCGGCAATTCGCGACAATGATCGATGCGGGCATCCCGATTCTGCGATGCTTGGACATCCTCGTAGGCCAGACGAAGGACCCGACGTTGAAAGAGGCGTTGGAAGCGGTGGCCCAGGACGTGAAGGGCGGCCTCGCTCTGAATGAAGCGGTCGCCAAGCACCCTACGATCTTCAGCAAGCTGTACGTGAATATGATTCGCGCGGCGGAGCTGGGCGGCATCTTGGATACGATCCTCGATCGCCTTGCGAGCTTCCTCGAGTACGAATCCGAGATCAAGGGCAAGATTAAGAGCGCGATGATGTATCCGGTCTTGGTGCTCTGCTTCTCGCAGATCATGTTGTTCGCGCTGTTTTCGTTCGTGTTGCCGAAATTCAAAGAAATCTTCACCGGCATGAATGTGGAGATGCCTCCGGTCACGGCGGCACTCTTCGCGGCCGGCGACTTCATGAACAAGTATTGGTGGGTCGTGATTTTGATGGGCATAGGCGCCTTCTTCGGGTTCAAGACCTGGGCGAAGACTCCGAAAGGCAGGCATCAGGTGGACTTCCTGAAGCTACGGATCCCGATCGTCGGCGAACTCGCACTGAAAATGAGCATCGCCCGCTTCTCGCGCACATTTGGAACGCTGATCAACTCGGGCGTTCCCATGATGCGCTCGCTGGAAATCGTGGGTGAGACCCTAAACAACCGGGTCTTGGCTCTGGCGATCGAGCAGACGCGGCAGAGCATTCGCGAAGGAAACAAGCTGTCGGCGCCGCTTACCGCGTCCGGGCTTTTTCCAAACATGGTCACCACGATGATCGACATCGGCGAAGAGTCAGGACGACTCTCGGAGATGCTGGTCAAGGTCGGCGACTTCTACGACGCGGAGGTGGAATCGACGGTCAAGGGTTTGACCTCGATGATCGAACCGATGCTGATTATCTTCTTGGGTGTGGTCGTCGGCTTCATTGCCATCTCGATCATGACGCCGATATTCAAGCTGGTCAACAGCGTGAAATAGCAGGTCGGAGGTTTGGGCCGAGGTCGGAGAGACCGAAGCCAAAGGGTTTGGATTGAGCGGTTGGGAAAGGATTTCCCGCTGCAAGGGTGGCCAGTGGTTGACGGAGGAGATCCTTCCGACGCCGCACTTCCCAAATCGAAAGGGTTCGCAGGGATCGCGAACTCTAGTGACAGATCAACGGAGTGAAGAATGTCTGAATTAACGAAGCTACATCAGGATGGCGAGGAATTGGTCGGGCGGTATTTGGCGAACCCGCGGCCGGACCTCAGGGACCTCATCATGGTCCAGTATGCGAACCTTGTCGAGCGAGTGGCTCGGCGGTTTAGCGGAATCGAGAATTACGAAGACCTGACGCAAGTCGGCTTCATTGGGCTCCTCAACGCGCTCGGCAAGTTTGATCCCAATGCCGGCGTTCGCTTTAACACGTATGCGACCTACCTGGTTGCGGGTGAGATCAAGCATTATCTCCGCGATCGCTCGCAGACTATCCGCCACCCGGCCTGGCTGCAGGAGTTGCGCCATAAAGTGAACCGCGCGACGGGAATGCTTCAGCAGACCTTCCATCGCCCGCCAAC
>JBBSFL010000077.1:0-11663 GCA_038238735.1 Fimbriimonadales bacterium
CAAGAGAGACCATCCGCTGGATCGCCCGCTACCTTGAAGAAGCCCGCCCCAAGCTCCTCAAGAAGCCCAGTGCCCTCGTGATCATTTCTGACCGCGGCAAGCCGATGCTCCGCCAGACGGCGTACGATCGTCTGGAGCGCCTCGCCAGCCTCGCCGGCGTCACCGAGCACGTCAGCCCGCACACCCTCCGCCACTCCTATGCGGTGCATCTGCTGCAAGGAGGGGCCGACCTCCGCGCCGTGCAAGAGCTCTTAGGGCACGAATCGATCGCAACGACCCAGGTTTATACGGGCTTGGATATGAACGAAGTCCGGCGCAAGTATGCAAAAGCGCATCCAAGGGCGTAGCTTCGGAGCCTTGGAGAGCAAAGGTTCAGCCGCGGAAAATGGCGTCAACGACCACATCCCGCACTTCCGGCTTTTGACGGAGAACGCGCGCCACGTTCGCGACCTCTGCCTTCAAGTCGGTGAAGTCGGAACCGGGAATCCTTTGCAACGTCCCCCGGATGTGGACGACGCCGTGCATGGTCTGGATGTCGGCCAGCGTCAAATCGATCCCACGTCGCGAGAACAACTGCCGCGCCGCCTTCGTGCCCCGCACATCTCCGATATCTCGCATGTCTACAGCATAACCGTTCTGCTAACGCACCGAATCATAACCCCGCGCCGGTCGCGACGCCACCTAAGCATCTTCGGCAGCAACTTGTGGATGACTGGCTCGTCCTTACGATTCATGATCAAACGAATTCTGATTCTGCTGACCCTCTTTCTTGCCTCGGTCTCTTTCGCCCAACGGGCGATAAATGTAAGTAGGCAAAGCCGCGATTACCGCAAAATTATCGCCGTGCTGACCCCAGTGGTACGTACACAGGCAGCGGGACCGATTCGGTTGACTGGCGACGTGGTTCGCAGAGCCGGAAGTTGGGCGTTCGTACGTTCCGGTATCAAGTTTATCAATCCAAAGATGGTTGGAGATGGGGAGGCGATGGCCCTACTTCGACTCCGTGGCTCGCGGTGGACGATCGTGGAGGAGACGGTTGGGTCGGGCGGCATGGAAGATATGGCCGATGAGTGGAGGCACAAACATCACACGCCCGCAGGCCTCATTCCGAAGTTTTAGGCCGATAGGGGCGGAAGGGCCGGTGCTCCCTAAGATTTTCGGCGGAAGAGCTAAAGTCCGGCTCGCGCGGCATGAATCTTCGCGACCATCGAGAGCATCTCCTCGGCGCGGTCGAGCGGCCACTGGGTGGCGGCGTCGCTGAGGGCGTTCGCCGGGTCGGGGTGGACTTCCATGAAGAGAGCATCGATCCCGACCGCGACAGCGGCGCGAACAAGAGCGGGGATTGAGTCGCGGTTCCCCCCGGAGGCCGTCCCTTCCCCGCCCGGGCGTTGGGCGGAATGGGTGGCGTCGAAGCAGACCGGAACGCCGAACGATCGCATGGTCTCCAGTCCGGGCATATCGACCACGAGCGCGTTGTAACCAAAAGTGGTCCCACGCTCGGTCAGCATCGTGCCCTTCGCGCCATATCCGGTCAGCTTCGAGACGATGTTTTTGGCGTCGTGCGGCGCCAGGAACTGGCCCTTCTTCACGTTCACTGGCTTATCGGTTTCGGCGCAGGCCTCCAGGAGGTCGCTCTGGCGGCAGAGAAAGGCCGGAATCTGAAGGAGGTCGACGATACCCGCGACGGGCGCCGCCTGACCAGGCAGGTGAACGTCGGTGGTGGTCGGAACACCGAATCTTTCCCCCGTCTTCGCAATCAGCAAAAGTCCTTCCGTCATCCCATGTCCGCGCACAGTCCCCGAAGAGGTGCGGTTCGCCTTGTCGAAAGAAGCCTTGAAGATGTAGTTGAATCCGTACTCCGCGCAAAGCGTTTGGAGCTGCTCACAGACTCTAAAACAGATTTCCTGCGACTCGGCAAGGCAAGGCCCGCCAATAACTGTCAAAGTCCCGTCCCCGATTTTGAATCCGCCGATGTCGATTGCGTTCAGCACTTGCGCAGTTTATCGCCCTCCAAGGGAACGCGGGGCCTGCCCTCCTCGTGCATCGCGCAATTCGGCACGGCTTCGCCGGGCCAACTGAATTGGCGTCCCGACATGGGAATGCCGCGTTGACACCACCGAAAGGCCCAAGCGTCTGAACTCCAGAAGCCCGCACCCAGTCTGCCGTTTTGTAAGAACCCCGTGGAGAGGCACTCATCCTGCCAACAATAAGGGCAAGGGCGTCGGCGAGGGGTATACCTTCGGGTGGCGCACGGAAGGCGCGGGACCATCGGTCTTAGGGAAAATGCCGACGCACCGGGGAACCGGACGGAAGCGTAGAAGAGACATGGGCGGCAAGGAATAAAACCCGAAACCGACTCAAAAGGAAATAGACAAAAACATATGTGGCAACGCTTTACAGAACGCGCACGAAAAGTGGTCTTTTACGCGCAAGAAGAGGCTCAGAAGTTCGGAGAGGGTTACGTCTCCACCGAGCATCTTCTTTTGGGACTCGTAAGGGAGAGCGACAGCGTCGCGGCCCGAGTCCTGGAGAAGCTGGGCGTTAGTCTCAACCGCATCCGCGCCGAAGTTGAAAAGCAGCTTCCTCGCGGCGATGCCCGACCGTCTCAGGACATGACGTTGACGCCGCGCGCCAAGCGCGTCATCGATCTTGCCTACGACGAGGCCCGTAACCTTAACAACAATTACATCGGAACCGAGCACCTGCTCCTTGGTTTGATCCGAGAAGGCGACGGCCTTGCCGGCCGCGTTCTCGCCAAGCTTGGCGTCGAGCTGGAAAAGGCCCGCCGCGAAGTCATGTCCCTACAGGACAACGACACGCAGACGAAATCCTCGGGCGGATCCCGCTCGTCGAGCTCGGGCAACGGAAACACGAAGACTCAGACCCTCGACGAATTCGGCCGCGACCTCACCGAGCTGGCCCGCGACGGCAAGCTAGACCCTGTCGTCGGACGCCAGAGCGAGATCGAGCGCGTCATGCAGATTCTCTGCCGCCGAACCAAGAACAACCCATGCTTGATCGGGGAACCAGGCGTCGGGAAGACCGCCATCGCCGAAGGCCTTGCCCTCCGCATCGTAAGTGGCGACATTCCTGAACTGCTGAAAGACAAGCGAATCGTCGCCCTCGACCTCGCCGGCCTCGTGGCGGGCACCAAGTATCGCGGCGAATTCGAAGAGCGCATGAAGAAGGTGATGGAGGAAGTCCGCAAGGCAGACGGGCAAGTCATCCTGTTCATCGATGAGCTTCACACTCTCGTTGGAGCGGGCGCCGCCGAAGGCGCGATCGACGCCAGCAACATCATGAAGCCGGCCCTCGCCCGCGGCGAGCTGCAGTGTATCGGCGCGACCACTCAGGACGAGTTCCGCAAGTACATCGAAAAAGATGCCGCCCTCGAGCGACGCTTCCAGGCCGTCAAAGTCAAGGAACCGACAGAGGAAGAGGCGATCGACATCATGAAGGGCCTCCGCGAGCGCTACGAAGCGCACCACAACGTGGAGATCACCGATGACGCGATCACCGCGGCGGTCACCCTCAGCCAGCGCTACATCAGTGATCGCAGCCTGCCGGACAAGGCGATAGACCTTATCGACGAAGCCGCGTCTCGCGTAAGATTGCAGCAGAGTCTCCCGCCCGCCGACGTACGTGCCGACCGAGTTCGGCTCACCAAGCTGAAGGCGGAAATCGAGCACCACTCGAAGCGAAACGACGACGAAGAGCTCACCAAGATGAACGCCGAGAAGGAAGAGCTCGAAAAGACAATCGCAGAGCGCGAGGAAGTCTGGAACACTCGAGAGCAAAAAGAGCCGATCGTCTCGGAAGAGGAGATCGCCCAGATCGTTCAGAGCTGGACCGGCATCCCCGTCACCCGTCTCGTCGAAGCCGAGAGCCAGAAGCTCCTGCGCATGGAGGAGGACCTCCACCAGCGCATCATCGGCCAGCACGACGCGGTCGTCGCCGTCTCTCGAGCCATCCGCCGAGCCCGCAGCGGCCTCAAGGATCCGAAGCGGCCGATGGGCAGCTTCATCTTCCTCGGCCCCACCGGGGTCGGCAAGACCGAGCTCGCAAAGGCGCTCGCGGCCTATCTGTACGAGAAGGAATCCAACATCGTCCGGATCGACATGTCCGAGTACATGGAGCGGTTCTCCGTATCCAGACTCGTGGGAGCCCCTCCCGGATATGTCGGTTACGATGAGGGAGGCCAGCTTACCGAGCAGGTTCGCCGGAACCCGTACTGCGTCGTCCTCCTCGACGAAATCGAGAAGGCACACCCCGAGGTATTCAACATCCTCCTCCAGGTCATGGAGGACGGTCAACTGACCGATAGCCAGGGCCGAACAGTGGACTTCCGAAACACGCTGCTGATCATGACCAGCAACGTCGGTGTTCGGCCGATCGAGATGGACAAGGGCCTCGGTTTCCGGGACGTGAAGCAAGACTTCAGCAACCCCAAGGTCTACGAAGGCATGAAGAACAAGATGATGGAGGAGATGAAAAAGCTCTTCCGTCCCGAGTTCCTCAACCGCGTAGACGAGGTCATCGTGTTCCAACACCTTCAGAAAGAAGAGATCCTGCAGATCGCGGACCTTTATCTCAAGCGGGTCAACCAGCAGGCCGCTTCGATGAATATCACGATCGATCTGAGCGACGCCGTCAAGGCGCTGCTTGTCGACCAAGGCTACGATCCGAACCTCGGAGCCCGACCCTTGCGTCGCGCGGTTCAGCGATACATCGAAGATCCGCTCAGCGAAGAGATGCTGCTAGGCCGCTTCCAAGCGGGCGACCACATCCTCGCCGATCTCGACGAAACGAAGACGGTGATCTTCATCAAGCAAGATATTCCCGGTGCGCCGCCGGAGAAAGAGCTGGCTGAGGCCAAATAGAGAAAAGCCCTCCCTTGGGGAGGGCTTTTTTGTTTTATCGGACCTTGAATAGCGAATCAGAGAGGTCTTGGTTTAGCTTTAGCCCTTGGTAGACAAGGGTGCCGGCGGTGATGTTATCGGCATTTTTGACTGTGGAGCGGGTGGGGACCCACATTCCGTCGATTTGGCGGGGCTCGTCGTAGATGAATGTCGCCTTGAGGATGCCGCGGCCCTGGCCGTACCACTCGCGCTTGGTTGTGTACTTTTTCTGGGGATCGATCCAGACTCGGAATCGGGAGGAATCGCGGAGGCTGGGCACGAATGTGATGTCGAAGACGGCGTCGCCGCTTGAGCGATCCATTCGCACGAAGCGGGCGGTGAAGAAGTCGTTGAACATCGAGGGGGTGAGGATTCCGAACTCGAGTGGCGTATGGACACGGCCGGGAGCCTTCGAGAGGTCCTGAGTGCCGCGGTAGATCGGCGTGTTGAACTTCTCGGTCATCCCGTTCTGGATGACCGCGAGCTTGGTGTCGTCGAGCACGGAATCGGCGCGGAATTTGAAGGGCTCCTTAATGCTCAGATTCGTGGAGCTGAAGCGGTAGGACATGCCGAAGTCCTTGCTGATCTTGCCGAGCTCGTGCTGATTTCCGGACTGGGCCTTGGCGGTGAAAGTGGCGTCTCTGAATCCCGTTTGGATGTACGACTGAATGTTCGTGCTGCCTTGGCCCACGAGGAGAGCGAGGCTTGCGGTGAGAGTTGTTATCATTTGTCTGTAAGTCTTCCTGCTGACGGCGCGCCTCGTTGCGCGCCGTTTGAACTACACTTTTCTTATACGTGACGAACGATCCCATCGCCCGTTACCTGTCCCGAAGGACATCCTTTTCGGACCGACGAACGTTCTTGCGCGCAATGCGGACCGGCGAGATGTTCGACCTTGCCCTGCGCTGCTATCAGCGATTGGGCTGGACCTACCTTCGACTGACCATTTTGCCTGCTCTATTTTGTCTCGCCGCTTATCTGTTCGAGCGAGAAATCGTATTGCCTTCGCTTTTTCTTACCTCGAACGCTTCGAATTTGAACGTGCAGATCGGGGAAGCGGTGACCTCGGTCGCCTTGGGGCTCTTCGTGGGCGGGCCGCTTTTCTTGATGGGCCTTTCTTGGAGCACTTGCGTGGTGGCTCAACTGGTCTCCGACACAATTCTCGGGAACGTGCCTTCCCCCGCAGCCTCTGTTTCGACGGTCAGGCGGGCGATCTCGCGGGTGTTCGGGGTCAATCTCTATGAAATCCTCATCGCCTGCATCGGATTTATCTTAGCGACGGGGCTCCTGATCTTGAGCGGGTTACTTACGAGGGTGACGGGAAACGACAATGTGATCGCCGGAGTGGTGGCGATCGTGGGGACGCTGGGCGAGATCGCGGGCGTGATCGTATTTCTGATCGTGGTGGCGCGGTATGCACTGGCGCCCACTATCGCGATTATGGAAGGTGTCGGCCTACGGGAGAGTGTGCGGCGAAGCGTTCTGCTCCAGAAGACCTTGGGCTTTCACCCTTCTGGGGGCGGCACAGTGATCGGCCTGATGTTCCTATCCTCTTTCGTTTTTCTGCTGGTCGTGGGCGGGATCGGATCGACGCTGGAACTGGCGGGGGTTTCCCACTTTCTGAACGCGTTTTTCTCAAACATTCCTTTCGGCTCGTTCCTGTTGGAGGCGCTTCGGCTGTTGCCGACATTTCTGGCGATCTGGACGATCGTTCCTTTCTGGGCGGCGACGCTCACCATTCTCTATTACGAGCGGCGGGTTCGCTTGGAGGGCTACGATATTGAAGCTTTGGCGGCCGACGTTTGGCGCACCGATCTTCAAGCTCGCTTCGAGCTGTAGCCTGTTCCTGCTGGTCGTAGCGGCGGCTTGGGCCTTCGACTATCAGGGGCTCGATGCGCGTTTGTCGGCGACAAACGATCCCGCTGAGGCGGCTCGGATATTGAAGGCCGCGGCGCCGGAGATCGATCCGGATCTTCGCCAATCGATCGACGATCTCGACGCCATGCCGCCGGCCTATTTGGTCGACAATTTGAAGTGGGAGATCGCCCAGCGGGCGATGCGGCAGGGGGTCGACGAACCGGGCACGGCGGGAGACGCGGCTCGGCGGATTAAGAGCAATCCACTATTTGGAGATCGGGGGGACAAGGAGTCTTCGAACTGGCTAGGTCAAGCGTTTCAGCGATTGAGCAATCTTTTTAAGGGTCGAGACCGTGTTTCTCAGCCTCCCCGTAAGCTCAGTTTGCCCAGCGGAAGTGGTGGTCTGGGGCTGCTGACTCCGATCGTTTGGTTCTTGCTCGGGGCAGGGATCTTGGCGTTCGCCTATTACGCGCTTCGGCACGTCAGCTTCAAGAAGGGCCTTAAGCGGCGTGGCAGGGCGGTGCTGGAGGACGATGAGCCGGAGCGAACATTGGACGAGTGGCTTGGGCAAGCCGACGATCTTGCCGCGCAGGGGCGGTATCGGGAGGCGGTGCGGGCGTTGTATCTGGCGTGCCTGCTGAAGTTCGACGAGAAGCGGGTGGCTCGCTTCGTTCGCGGAGAAACGAACTGGGAGCACCTGGCTCGCATCCGGACTTCGGCCCTGCTTCCGCCGGGGCTCGACTTCCGTCCGTCCACGCAGGCGTTCGATCTGATTTGGTATGGGCATCAGGTGAATGCGATGGTGGACGTGGACCGCTTCCGGGGTTGGTACGGCGAAACGAAGACGGCACTGGAGGGGCTCGCTTGAAAAACATGCGTGGGGTTGTCTTGCTCTGCGCCGCTTTGGCGGGACTGCTGATTGTTTCGGGCGGGCTGATGCTCTTGGGCCGGAATGAGCGGAAGGCGAATCCTTCGGCAACTTCGTACCAGCCGAGCGGGACGATGGCCTTTCGCGAGCTGCTGGAGCAATCGGGTTACAAGACCGAGGTGACGCTTTCAACTCGGCCCAAGATCGCGGCCGGTGATTTGCTGGTGGTCTTCGATTATCTGGTCAGCGCCGATGAGACCTTCTTTCGCGCGTTGAGCAAGCAGGCTCCAAAGGCACAGGAGGCGGTGACCGAGCATTTGAAAGCGGGTGGCCGGGTGCTTTTGCTGCCGGTCGACAGGGAATTTGCCGAGAGTTCGAAACTGGCTTCGACGACGAGTTCCGCCATCCACAGTCCGGATTCGGGCACTCCGATCCCTTTGAGCCTGGGCACCGGGCAGGACCCTGAAACGAACGCGATGCAGTACCTGGAAGATGCGCCGCGTGCTCCGGTTTCGCTGTGGCTCACCGCCTCCGATGAACCGTTCGCGGAAGCTATGCGGTATGGGACTGGGCGGTTAATCGTGGTTCGAGATGGGATCTTTGCAACGAATCGGTTTCTGGACCGGAAGGATAACGCTCGGGTCGCGGTGGGCTTGGTGCTGGGTCTGGCCCGGCCTGGGTCTCGAGTCGTCTTCGACGAGGCCGGCTTTGGCAATGCGGTCGAGCCTGGCCTGCTGGAGAGTATCGGACCCTGGGCGGAGGCGGTCTGGTTTCAATTTCTGTTCCTCTTTGTTGTCGTCGTGTTTTCCTTGGGCAAGCGGTTTGGGCTGCCGACTATCGACCGACGTCCCCAGCCGGGGGCTCGCGAACTCCTTCAAGCGGTTAGCTACACCCTGCGCCGGGGGCGAATGACCTCCGCTGCGCTGGACCTGACCGTGCGCGATGCGGAGCGGGTGCTCCGCCGCGCGTTGCAGATTCCATCGGACGCTCCTCCGGCGGCGCTGGTGGAGCGATTGCCCGATGGGCTTCGGCGCGCGCTTACGGACGTTCGGTCGGCCGCTACGATGAAGACGTCGCCGGCGGTGTCCCGGGACCTGCTGGAGAAGCTGGATCGCGAGATGGCGGCGATGTTGGGACCGGCGCGCTCCGGGTCATCCCGGCCTCAACCGTATCGCTGAGGACTGGGCGGAAGTTCACAGTTTCACAGTTTCACACGCTGGTCGGTGAATACGCAAATACGCGAATACGTGAATTGGCGAATTGGCGAATTGGCGAGCATGAGGCTCCTCTTGTCATTTCCCCCTTCCGAAATTTATGCATTTGTATATCCCTGTGCTTGAGATTCGTTTTTGTCAATCTCGCCAGGCAACAATTGGTCTGGACGCGCGGCCCTGGCCGAATCTTGCCCAGGCTTCAGCCCGAAGGGTCGACCGAAGTCGGGCCGCCCAGATGGGGGATGAATTCCACGCTCCTTTCAGGGGCCGGAGGCGGGGGGTGGAAATTCGAATTTTGGTTAGAGACTCGACCACAGGGAGAAAAGGAGCAAAAGGGGCACAAGGGGCGCAAGGGGCAAAAGGGTTGGCCACTTGGCACGTTGTATCGCCCGGGTGGCGGACTTTTCGCACTGGTGTGCGGGGTGCGGGGTGCGGGCTGTAGGGCAGGTCGGGCTTCCACAACTTGAGCGTTTCGCTTGGCCCGCGATAGGTACATTTTGCCGCGAGTTGCGAGATACAATGGCCTGAATGAAGTGGCTCAAGGTTGCGCTATTGCTCTTGCCTCTGACGGTCGGGGCTTTCCAAAATCCGGCTGAAGTGCACGCGGCTCAGCAGGAGACCCGGGAACTGCAGGACTTGCGCGCCAAGCGGGCGACTGCGGTTGTGGCCCTAGCGAAGCATCCCAAGGATGCTGCGACAAAGAATAAATACGTTTTCGCAACGGTGCAACTCGGGATGCACACGATGTATGCGACTACTTTGTCGCCTCGGCAAAAGTATCCGGATGCCCTGCGACTGTTCAATGAGGCGCTGAAGGTCGATCCGACGAACAAGGATGCCCGGACTCAAAAGGATCTGATCGAGGCGGTCTATAAGCGCATGGGCAAGCGCCCCGGAGGCTGAGGCGGGTGCCTGAGCTCGCGGCAACCGTTCGCTTGCAACTCGAGAAGCGATACGTCCTGGTCTTGTCGATCTGTTTGGCGGTCGTTCTGTCGTTTCCGTGGCTATATGCCCACATGGTGGCGCCGACGGGCTCCAGCTACACCGGTTTCGAGTACAACGCGGACGACCAGATGGTCTATGCCGCTTGGATGCGCCAAGCTTCTGACGGGCATCTGATGATGGACAACCGGTTCGCAGTGGAGCCGCAGCCGGGTCTGACGATCAACGTCTTCTTTTTCGCACTTGGCCTTTTGGCGAAGGTCTTGACCATCCCGGTCGCGGTGCATGCCGCGCGGATTGGACTAAGCGTGCTCTTGGTGTTTCTGCTGCACGGCCTCATCCGACGCGTGACGAAGGACGTTTACACAACGAAGTTGGCCCTCACCTTGACGGTGCTGGGGGGCGGGCTCGGATTTTTGGTTTGGCACAACTACGGGCAGGTCTTTACAAAGCCGACGCCACTGGGACCGGCGTTGTCGCCTTTGCTCGGCGGGGGTTTGCCGACCGATGTCTGGCAGCCGGAGGGGTTTGTCTTTCCTTCAATGCTTACGAACGCCCTATTCGTGGCGGCGCTGTGTCTGATCGTTTTCACCTTCACGTGCTTCTTGGACGCACGGGATAACAAACGGGCGGTGCTGCCGGGGGCGATCGCCTTTGGCGTTTTAATGAACATCCACAGCTACGACGCCCTGCTCGTGGCGATTGTGATGGTCGGGTTTTTGGTGGCTTGTCTGGCTCAGAAGTCAGTGACCGGGGCATGGGTGGGTCGGGCGGCTTTGATCGGGTGCGGGGCGGTACCGGCGGCACTTTGGTTCGTGCATGTGCTCCAAAACGACCCAGTCTTTCAGGCCAGGGCGGCGACCGAAACCTACTCGCCGAACTTTCGTCAACTGGTCTTCGGCTACCTGGTGATGATCTTGCTCGCGTTTGTCGGGATCGCAATGCGCAAAGTGGGGAAGAGGCCCTTGGCGGGCCTGGCGGTTGTCGGGGCCCTGATCGTCGGGCTGTTTCTCCTGGCGACGAGACCCTACGAGGGCTATTTCCTTTCCATGGCCGTGTGGGGCGCAGTGGTTCTGGTAGGACTTGGGGCGATTTGGCTACTTTCGGGTGAAGAGCCGGCCTGGAATTTGTTAATCTCTTGGGCCGTGCTCGGGTTGGTCGCGCCGTATTTCCCGGCACTTTTCCAGCGCAAGCTCACGATGGGGCTGAGCATTCCTTGGGCTATATTGGCTTCGGTCGGGCTGGCGGCGGCGGGCGCGAAGCTGGATCGCCAGGCGCGGAATCTGGTGACTGTGCTCGGCCTAGTGCTGCTCTCGGGGACGTCGCTCTTCTGGGTGTTGTTGCGGGACCGGACGCTGATCAGCACGGACGTGAGCAACACAACGATGCATCCGGTGTTTCTTTCGACGAACGAGTCGCAGATTCTCGATTATCTGAATTCGCAAAAGGGCCGGATCGTGGCGGTGGCTCGACCGGGCATCTCCGTTCCGGCGGTCGCGGGTTCCGGGGAGGTTATTCCCGACGTGTGGCAGCCTCCCTATATTCCGGATTTGAATCCATTTCTTAGCGGGTTCGCGGGGGCCTATACATACGCGGGGCATTGGAGCGAGACGCCGGACTATTTGGGACGCCGCGGCTTGGCGGTGAAGATTTTCGACGTGTGGACCAGTCCCGAGCAGCGCCGCGCCTTACTTGCTGAGTCGGGGGCGACGTATCTCGTGGCTCCCGTACCGGAGGCTTTTCCTGAGGCGAATCTTGCCGACCTTCGGTCGCTTGGCGAGGTAGCGGTCGATGGGCCCCAGTTTCGGCTGATTCGGTTGCGTTAGTTGGCAAGGCGCAGAGCAGGGGTTGCAAACCCCTGATACCACGGGTTGAAAACCCGTG
>JBBSFL010000078.1:0-11605 GCA_038238735.1 Fimbriimonadales bacterium
TACGCTGGAAGACGTCGTCGAGGAGGTCTTCGGCGAATTAGAGGATCGCCTGGAAAGCGAACGTCCCCCGGTGGAATCGCTGGGCAATGGTCGCGTTTCCGCTCGGGCCGACGTTCGGTTCGACGAGCTAATCGACCGGCTGAACTTGCCGATGCAAGGCGAAGAGAGCACGGACACACTGGCCACCATTATCGTCAACGGGCTCGAACGCGTCCCTCGTCCGGGGGACAGCGTTCAAACGTCGATTGGCCTTATCCGCGTCGAAAACATGGCCCGCCGCCGTATTACGCGGGTGTCGATCCAGCTTAGCCAAGAGATGCTGAATCCGCCCGCGGAATAGATCAGCGCGGCGCGTTAATCATCCAAACTCGCACCGCAATCGCGACCGCTTGGTCCGCCACGTGCTCCAGGGTGTGGAATGCTTCCATCGTTTGGATGTAGTGATTCGCCTGGGAGGGGTCCTTTTGGATTAGAGCGACCAATTGGTCTCGTGCTCCTGAGTAAGCCTTGTCGATCGCTTCGTCCGACTTCACCACTTCTTCGGCGAGAGTCAGGTCGAACTCGACATACAGCTTCAGGGCGTTTGAGAAAGACCTGCGGGCCATGTCACCCAAGGTCTGCAGGGGCATCTTCATCTCGCCAGGAAAGCGTCCGGAGAGCTTGAGGGCACGACGCGCGAGCTTGACCGCCTTGTCCGCCGTCTTTTCGATCTCACCCACTACACCGAGCGTGGACACCAGGAACCGCAGGTCCTGCGCAACCGGCGCTTCCTTCAAAACAGTGAGGACCGTTTTCTCGGTCGCTTCCCGTTCTAGGCTGTCCACCTCGTCGTCGGCTTCCACGACTCTACGGGCCAGATCCGTATCGTCCGTCACGGTTGCCTCGACCGCCTGCCGCACCATCTCCGACGCACGGTTGCCCATTCGCACCACGTCGGAGCGAATATCGTCGAGAGTCTGAGTGAAGTTACGGCGGAGAATCAATTGTTAAGGAGTCTATTCCATACGTCGGAACCAATGGAAAGGTTGAACTGGTACCGTAAGCAGTGCGCCGACTGACGGTTTTCTTGCCCTTCTTTGCCACCTCGCTCGCCTCCGCGGATCGTCTGATCGACATCCCCATCGCACGCAAAGTGCCCCTCGGCGAGTTTCGATTGGAGGGCCAGTTAGAAGCCTCGCGGGGCCGCACTCAACGCTACTTCCTTGCGACCGGACTGACCCAGAATTTGGACGTCGAGCTCCGAACGGAGCGCCTCAATCGGCACTCGACGACCGGCACTTTCGATGTCGGATACAACATTCAGCCCCCGCTAGTGAATCTTTCGCCGGGGATCTCCGTGGGAGTTCAGGATGCCCTCGACATCACTCGAGACGGACGCCGTGGTTACCTTGCCGTCACCTTCCGCGATGGGCTGGATACAAGCGCTCAGAACGCATACGTGGACACGACGCTTGGCATTCGCGTTGGAAGAGAGACCCTTCCCTTCGTCGGGGTCGACCTGCCTTTAGAATCACGAGTCCATGCCTTATTCGAGCACAACGGCAAGCGACTGGCCGCCTGTATCGAGCTGAAGCCGATGCCAATGTTGAACCTCCGGTTCATCTTCGAGCGCAACGACACCCTGATTTCAGCGCAACTCACACACAAATTCCGGAGTTAAAAAAAGCCCCCCGACTGAGCGGAGGGCAAGCGTTGGACCAGTTTCCCCCGAACTAGCGCCGGGCTCTTGGGTTGGAAATTAAGACTTCTGCCGTCGCAAGAAGGTCGGGATGTCCATGTCGATCTCTTCGAGACCGATTGGATTCGGGGCGGCCTGCACAGGTGGTGGCGCCGAGTTGGTTCCCAGAGCCGTCTCGACGGAAGCCCGGTTGAAGAACACATCCGCGTCGCGCGTCTTCTTCTGAGCCGGCTCCATCCCGGCCGCCAGCAACGTAATGTAAACCTCGTTCTCCGGATTTTCCCGCAGCACGTGGCCCATGATGATGTCGGCGTCTTCGGCGTCCGTGAACTGCAGGATGTACTCCATGGCCTCGTAAGCCTCTCCGATGGAAAAGTCCGGACCAGCCGTGATGTTGATCAGGAGCCGCTTCGCGCCTTCGATGTTCGTTTCCAACAAAGGCGAGTTCGCCGCATGCTGGGCCGCCATCTTCGCGCGCTGCTCGCCGATCCCCTTGCCTAGGCCCATCAGAGCGACGCCCGCGTTTCTCATGACCGAGCGCACGTCGGCAAAGTCCACATTGATGATGCCCGGGAGAAGGATGATGTCGCTGAGGCCTTGAACGCCCTGCCGAAGCACGTCGTCCGCCGCCGCGAACGCCTGCTGCATCGTGGTCTTCTTCTCCACGAAGTTGATCAGACGGTCGTTGGGGACGGTGATGAGCGTATCGACGTGCTCCTTCAGCCGCTGGGCGCCCTCTTCGGCTAGCCGACGGCGACGGGGGCCTTCAAAGATGAACGGCTTCGTTACGACGCCGACGGTCAGAATTCCCATCCGCCGAGCGGTTTCGGCCACGACCGGGGCCGCGCCGGTTCCCGTTCCCCCGCCCATGCCGGCGGTGATAAAGACCATGTCGCACCCTTCCAGCTCTGCTTGGATAGCCCTATCGCTCTCGTGGGCCGCCGCTTCGCCGACCTTGGGGTCTCCGCCGGCGCCAAGGCCCTTAGTCAGGACTTCTCCTAACTGCAGCTTCTTTTTAGCGCGGCTCTGGCCGAGGGCCTGAGAGTCGGTGTTCATCGCTACGAACTGCACGCCGACGACGCCCTCCTGGATCATGCGGTTGACGGCATTGCTGCCCGCTCCACCAATCCCGAAGACCTTGATCGTCGCCTGATTCTCGAATAAGTTTTCTGGTCGCATCGCTCACCCCAAATCGGCAACCCAATCCTTGTATTGGGATTGGGTTGCTTGAAGGGACGAAGGGGGTGCTCTGGAAGGATTCGAGTTTTTTTACTTGTGGAAAACCCTTCTGCTTATAGTGTACGGACGACCTTCGCGGTTTTTGCCCAAAAAATCGCACGTTTTCCACAATTTGGGGGATTTCTGCCGACCTGCGGGGAAGCTCAGCGAACTCGCTCGACGGCATGGCGCGCGAGCGCCTTCAAGAGATCGTTCTTCTCGCGGCTGAGGCACCCGATCGCGTGATCGGCCGCCGCCCGAGCCGCCGCCTGGGACTCTTCGAGCCCGTAAACCGCCGGATAGGTCGCCTTTCGCCGCTCGCGGTCGGATCCGGTGGCTTTTCCAAGTGTTTCGGCCGACGCCGTCTCGTTGAGAACATCGTCCGCGATCTGAAAAGCTAGTCCCACGTAGGTTCCAAACTCTCGCAGCTTCTCCACCTGATCCGACGAACCGCCGCCCACTAGCGCGCCGATCGCGCAGGACGCCGCGATCAACGCTCCCGTCTTTCTGGAATGAATGAACTCCAGAGTCGCCCGGTCGATGGTCTTGCCCTCCGATAAAATGTCCACCGCCTCTCCGCCTGCCAGGCCATTGCTTCCCGCTGCGCGGGTCAACTCGCGCAAGGCCGCAAGCGTTCGATCCGAGTCGCCGATCGAAGCCAGCGTGTCGAAAGCCAGAACTAGCAACGCATCGCCGGCCAAAATCGCGAGCGCCTCGCCGAACTCGACATGGCAAGTCGGAAGGCCGCGCCGCAAGTTGTCGTCGTCCAGTGCGGGCAAGTCGTCGTGGATCAGCGAGAAGCAGTGCACCATCTCGATCGCGCACGCGGCGTCCAAAGCGTCCGAAACCGAGCCGCCAACCGCCTCACAAGAAGCCAAGCAAAGCGCGGGGCGCAGACGCTTGCCCGGAGACAGGCACGAATACCGCATAGCCGCATGAAGCTCGAAAGGCATCTGGTCGGCAGGCAGCAGCAGCTCTCGTAAGCGCGCATCAACCGTCTCGGCGTAGGCCTTTAGTCGGGATTCGAGCTCCACCGGCCCGAAGTCTACCAGTCGGGTCCTTTCGCTTCGGTAGACTCGCGAGTCTATGGCGACGATCCGGCCCTTCCGAGGCCTCCGCTACACCGACGACGCTGGCCGCATCGACCTCCTCGTCGCTCCGCCCTACGACGTAATGAGCCCCGCCGAGCGGGACGAATTCGCCGCCCACTCCAAGCACAACGTCGTGCATTTGACTCTGCCGGAGTCCCAGCCCGACGACCGAAGCAAGTTCGTCAAGTACGCGCGAAGCGCCGCCGCGCTGGCCGAGTGGCGCAGAGAAGGCGCTCTCGCCCCAGAAAGCCAGCCCGCTTTCTACCGCTACATCCAGAAATTCACCCTCCGCGGAATCCCCGAAGCCTTCACCCGAACCTCCTTCATCGCCCTCCTGAAAACTGAGCCCTACTCCAAGGGCGTCGTCCTCCCCCACGAGCAGACTTTCCCGAAGCACAGGGAAGACAGGCTCCGCATCCTCGAGGCCACCCGAGCCCATCTAGAGTGCATCTTCGGCCTCTACGAAGATCCCGACGGCACGATCCTTCAAACCCTCCAGGATGCGGAATCTGGGGCAGCCGTGCACGTGAGAACGCAGGACGGAGTCGACCAAACGCTCGAACCGATCACCGATCCTGTAGCCTGCGCAAAATTGGCCGAGCTACTGGCCGACAAGAAAGTATGGATCGCCGACGGCCACCACCGCTACGAGACGGCCCTCGCCTTCCGTGAGAGCCTGGGCGAGCGCGACGGCATCGTGGCGGAGGACTTCATGATGATGGCCTTCAGCTCGATGAGCGATCCCGGCCTCGTCCTCCTACCGACCCACCGAATCATCGGCCATCTTCCGTACGAGCGCTCCGAGTTGTTAGCCCGGCTGAGTCAACACTTCGATCTCGAAGTGACCCACTCGTCCCGACTGGTGGAATCGATTCAATCCGCTCCTGGAACCTCCTTCGGAATGGCCCTGGAAGGCGGCGTCGGATACATCCTGACCCCGCGGAAT
Source organism: Fimbriimonadales bacterium (assembly GCA_038238735.1). Classification (GTDB taxonomy): domain Bacteria; phylum Armatimonadota; class Fimbriimonadia; order Fimbriimonadales; family Fimbriimonadaceae; genus JAFDWR01. The sequence continues at coordinate 4,934 of JBBSFL010000078.1, forward strand.
ATCGACGAAATCTGGGCGATGACCGGCGATGCCGGCAGCGACGGCCTTAAGGCGCTCGACGTCACGATCCTTCACCGAGTGATCCTCGAAAAGCTTCTTGGGCTGCAGGGCACGGAATCCGTCTCTTACACTCGCGACCCCTACGAAGCGGTCGCGTCCGCCGACGAGGGCTCGGCAGCTTCTTTCCTCATGAACCCGCCCACCATCGACGACATGAAGGTTATCGCGAACGGTGGGGAGCTGATGCCCCAGAAGAGCACCTACTATTTCCCGAAAATTTTGAGCGGACTCGTTCTCTGGAGCCTGAACGACTTCTGATGCAGATCAGACTCCTCGGTACCGGCGCATCCGACGGCATCCCCGCCTTTTTCCTGGATAGCGAAGTCAGCGACTACGCGCGAAAGCACGGCGGCAAGGACATTCGCAGCCGCGCCGCCGCCCTCATCGACGGCACTCTCAAGATCGATCTTGGCCCGGACACATTCATGCAATGCGTCCAGCAGGGCCTCGACCCCCAAGACTGGTCGGCGCTCCTCTTCACCCATTCCCACGAGGACCACTGCGCGGTAAGCGAGCTCCAATACGGCCTCATCCCCTTCACGTCGCGCGAGTTCCTCGAGTACCCGATCTACTGCAACGCCACGATCCGCGCCATGATCCGCGACCGCTACCCCCAGTGGCCGCTCGAGATCGTCGAAACCCAGTCCTACCTCTGCTTCGACCACGGCGAATACTCGATCACCCCGATCGCCGCAAACCACAAGGAGGACGAGGACAGCCAGAACTTGATCTTCCAGCGGGAGGGCAAGACGCTCATCTACGCGACCGACACAGGCATCTGGCCGGAACGCACGTGGCAGTTCCTAGAGCGCTTCCCGACTGACTTGCTAGTCATCGAGTGCACCGACGGTTTCCACCCATCCGGCTATCACGGGCATTTGGCGATCGACTCCTGTGTTGAGGTCGTGAATCGGCTGCGCCAACAGGGCACCCTCTCTGAGAGTTCGAGAGTCGTGACCACCCACCACGCCCACACCGGCGGAGCCAACCACGCCCAACTGATCGAAGCCCTAGCTCCCCACGGCATGGAGCCCGGCTACGACGGAATGGTTATCGACGTCTGACCTCGCATGCGCAGGATGGATCCGAAGAAGCGCAGGATTCAGCCAGCATTTGGAACCGTGCTTTAGCCCGGCTAAGTCCTGTAAGGCAAGCCTCTGCCAGCTTAAGCTTCGCCGCTTGCCGACAGGTCTTTCGGCGCGGCCGCAGTTTGTCGACCGGCAAGAGCCTCGCGCAGCCAGGTCACGATGAGCATCCCAGCAGCTACCGAAATACAGACGTCGGCAACGTTGAACACCGGGAAATTAATCAGCCGGATCTCGAACATGTCCGTCACCTTGCCCTGAAAAACCCGGTCATACAGGTTCCCCAAAGCCCCCGCCGCGAGCAATCCAGCCGTGACATGGTTCCAGCGGGACTCATGCGGATGCTTCCAGGAGTAATAGGCCGCGACGCCCGAAATGATCAGGGCTACCGGCGCCATTAGTAGGCCATAGCCCTGCAGCTTCCCAAACGCGACGCCCTGGTTGTAGGTGAGGGTCAGCTCGAATACGCCCGGGAAGGGCAGGCCGTGATAGTACGAGCCGACCGAAATGTGGGTCCGGGTCCAATATTTGACCCACTGATCGACGAGCAGAAGAACGATCAATAGAACCCAAAAAATGGCTCGTCGATCTTTCAAGGTGCCCATCCACATGGAGCCCGATGACTCGAGCCTGCACCCGTAATCGCCAGGGACATCAAGCCACGCTCCCGAGAAGGGCCGCACCAAAGGGTCGGCATCGGTCGCAAAGCGACCATTCGCCCACCGTCGCCACGTCCGGAAGCCGGCGACGGCAGCGGTCGCACTTCTCGTACCCGCTCAGCGAGAAAGTCGCCGAAGAAGGGCCGTCTTGCACATCGACAAAGCTCATTTTGAAAAGGATAGCCAACTCGTCCTGAGTGAACGAGCGCAGGAGATTCAACAGGTCACCCTGCTCGCGAATTCCCAAAACGACATCTTGCGAATCTTTTACGCTCGCTTCCACCTTCCACGCCTCGAAAGCGGCAAAAACCGACTCGCGATGCTCGAGAATCGCCGCGTACCTCGCCTCCAAAGAGTTCGCCTCGATGACAATCAAGCGCTCTTTCGAAGGCCGGTCGAAGACTTGCGCATGAACGGTATGAAGCTCTTCACCCTTCAGCAAGCCCAAGTCGCCCAGACGCATCCAAATCTCCTCCGAGGTATGGCAGAGAATTGGCGCGATCAGCTTCGTTAGATTCACGAGCACGGCGAAGCAAGCTGCCTGCCCCGACTGACGCCCGATCGAATCCGGGCCATCGCAATACATCCGGTCTTTGATCCCGCCGAGATAAACCTTCGAGAGTTGGTTCACGCAGAAGTCGTGCACACTGCGAATCGCGGTGTCGAAATCGAATCGCTCATAAGCGGCGACGCAATCGTCAGCCAAAAGATCGGCTTGCTCGACGATCCATCGATCGAGCTCCATCATCTCGACCGCCGTATCCCGAGAGAAGCCCTGAAGGTTTCCCATCAGGAACCGCAGCGTGTTCCGAACCCGCCGGTAGTTCTCCCCGAAAACCTTCAGCAGGTTCTCGGAGCAAGGAACATCGTTCGTGTAGTCCACGCTTGCGACCCAATAGCGCAGGATGTCTGCGCCGAGGGTATCGCAAACCTTGACGGGATCGACGATGTTGCCGAGCCGTTTCGACATCTTCCGGCCTTGCTCGTCGTTCACGAAATTGTGGGTCAGGACGGCCTGGTAAGGCGCCTTTCCGTTCAAAGCCAAACCAAGAATCAAGGAAGAGTTGAACCAGCCGCGGTGCTGATCCGAACCTTCCAAATACAGATCCGCCGGCCATCGCTCCTTCCAGAGCGGCTCGACTTCGCCCTCCAAGACGCAAATCGACGTCGCTCCGCTGTCGAACCAAACGTCGAGCACGTCGGTCTCCTTCACGAACTCGGTCTCGCCGGTCGTCGGATGCTCGTAGTTCTCGGGCAGCAATTCCGACGGGTCCTTCGAAAACCAGGCTTCCGACCCGTCGCGCTCGATTGCCTCCGCAACCATCTCGAAGGCTAGTGAGTCGAACACCGGCTCGCGCGACTTCGCCCCGTAGAAAATCGGAATCCCAACGCCCCACGGCCGTTGGCGGGAGATGCACCAGTCCGGCCGATTCCGGACCATCGCGTCGATCCGGTTCTGGCCGTTCGCCGGGTACCACTTCACCTCGCCGATCTGCTCCAGCATCCCCTCGCGGAGGCCCTCGTGATCCAATTTCATGAACCATTGTTCGGTCGCTCGGAAGATCACCGGCTTCCCGTCGCGCTCCGCATGAGGATAGGAATGCACGTAAGGCCGAGAATCGAGCAGGGCGCCAACTTCGCGGAGTCGGTCGACGACCACCGTGTCGCAATCCTTGTAGAACGTGCCGGCGAACTCGCCCGTCTCGTCCGTCAAATACCCCCGCTCGTCCACCGTATTCGGCACCGGCAGCCCATACCGCTGTCCCGTATAGAAGTCGTCACGGCCGTGGCTCGGTGCCGTATGCACCACTCCTGTGCCGTCGTCCATCGTCACGTAATCCGCCATCACGCAGATTGAATCGCGTTCATATATCGGATGCTTAAAACTGGACCCTTCGAAAGAAGCGCCTAACTCCTCGGCCAAGATGCTGTACTCGGTCCAGCCCAGGGCCTGGGCAACTCGCTCGACCAGGTCAACACCGATGAGATAGTGGTCCTCACCGACCCGAACGATCGCATAAAGCGCGGTGGGATTGAACGCCACCGCCAGATTCGCGGGAATCGTCCAGGGTGTGGTCGTCCAGATGATAATGTAGAACTTGGACAGACCTTGGCTAAAGCCATTGTGATCGTGCTTCAACGGAAATCGAACGTAGATCGCGGTGCTCGTATGCTCCTGATAGACGATCTCCGTGTCCGCCAATGCCGTCTGGCTCGCTGTCGACCAGAGCGTCGGCCGCAAACCCTTGTAGATATAGCCCCGCTCGATCAACCGCCCAAAGATGCGGACGAGCTCCGCCTCATACCGAAAGCCCATCGTCGTGTACGGCCTTTCCCAAAGCCCGAATACGCCCAGGCGCTGAAACTGCACGGACTGGACTTGGATGAACTCCGTCGCGTGGGCGCGGCAAGCGGTCCGTAGTTCCGTATCCGTAGGACGGCGCTTCTCCAGCTCGAACTTCTTCATGGCAGCCTGTTCGATGGGCAGACCATGATTGTCGAATCCCGGCACGTAGGGGCAGCGGAAGCCCATCATAGTCCGGCTCTTCGTCACGAAGTCCTTCAGCGTCTTGTTGAGTGCGGTCCCGATGTGGATAGGCGAATTCGTATACGCAGGCCCGTCGTGCAGCACATAGACGGGCGCATCGGCGCGAGCCTGCTGCACCCGGTGATAGATTCCAGTGTCCGCCCAAATCTTTTGAATGCGCGGCTCCAGGTTCGGGAGGTCCGCCTTCATCGGGATCGTGAAGTCGGCATCAGGCAAATTAAGGGTGCCGCGCAGGTCCATGGGAACCCGGCAGTTTACCCGTGGGCCTCGGTAGAGCCTTGGGACGGCAAGTCGGCGGTCCTAGGGACTCAGTCCTGGGCACAAGCCAGGATCATGTACAGTCCACCCATGAAACCAACTTTACTGCTCGCGCTCGCGGCCATCGCCGCGGCAGTGGGCTGCAACAGCCCGCAGCAAACCGCGGGCAATACCAAACTGAACTTACCAAACGTCGGCGGCAGCCTCCAGAACATCCAGCTCGGCAGCCCCAAGCCGCCGACCGATCCCAACAAGCTCATCGATCTGACCCTGCACCAGGTTCAAGACGATCAAGTCGTCGCCTATACCTACGTGATGCCAAAAGGCTGGCTCCCCCAAGACAAGATCCAATGGACCGGAGGCAAGCTCCCCTACCCCATCGTCTCGCTCGTCGTGAAGTCACCCGACCTCTCGCGCCGCCTAGCCGTTTTCCCCATGGTCGGCGGCAACTCCTGGAGTGGCCGCTACGGCTCCGGTGGTATGTCCTACGAGAGCGCGAGCGACGCGATCGACAAGACGATGCTCCAGAACACAACCGTCTCCAACTACACCTCCGTTCAAGAGAAAACTGAACCCGCCAAAAGCATCTGGCAGCCGATTGGAAATGACCGCCAAGTCGCCGAGGTCTGCGTGAAACGATGCGAATTCATCCAGGATGGAATAGAGAAAGAAGCGCTCATCGTCGCCAAACTCGATACGGATATCACGACCACCCCCGACTCGGAATCCAAGCTGTGGCACCTCGGAATGCGCTTCATGAGCGCCCCGAAGGGCCAGCTCACGACGGACAGCCAGTTCCTTCGGCAAGCCGCCACCTTCTTCACCTCGGCTTCCATCACGCCCCAGTACAACCAGATGGTCAACAAGATCGCGTTCGACGCGAGCCAGATCAATCGTAGAGAGGCCCAGCAAGAGGACGACCGCATCATGAAGAGCTACTGGGACCAGCAGAAGGGGATGGAGCGAGGCATGAAGCAGTTCGACGACTACATCCGAGGCGTCCAAGGTTTCAAGGATCCCAAGGGCGGACCCAACCGCGATCTCCCCTCCGGTTCGAGATATTGGCAGGATGCCGATGGCAACATGCGAGGCTCGACCGATCCCGACTACAACCCGAACGATGACGGCGGAAATTGGACTCCCATGGAACCGGTCCCTGGTTAAGAGCGCTCGCAATCAAGGAATGGCGGCCTCCGGCGGATTTGCCGGAGGCCCTCCCTCCACTGCAGCCAGGCCCACGGACCTAATAAGCCTCCGCAAAAGGTGTACGATAGCCCCACCATGACGCTGACCGTGCCGTTCGAGGAATTCGCCCCCACGGTCCAACGCGTACTCGGCCAGAAGGAAGCCTACGTCACCGCCCACGGTCGAGGAACTCTTGCAACGGCTTCCAAGAACGGCGACGTCGTCGTCGCGAGCAGCAAGTCCGCGCCAGCCGTAGTGAGCGAACAACTGACTGAAGCCGGACTCACCGTCCACGAAGGTTCGTGGCACACCGAGCACCAGGCTCATGGGCACGAGTCGGAAGAGTGCTATGTAGCGGCTGTCGCTTACTCAAGTTCCGACGACAAACCCGGCCTATGGATGGACGCCTACCCGGACCCTCCCACCGGTGTCCAAGTCCTGCGAGCCATGTACGATGAACTCTTGTCGACCGGTGAACTACAAGAAACCTCCTTCGAGGAATTCCTGAGGCTCGCGAATGCCAATGTCATCATCCTAGCCCCCGCCGACATCAGATCATTCGCAAACGCCAAGGATTGCTGATTCCTAGTTCCCAGTTCGTCTCAGCGAACTCCCCACTCCCAAGTCCCGTAAACCACCTTGTCCGGAAGTGGCGTCCCTGCCTGCCGTAAAGCCACCTCGATCTGAGCCCGGTGAAACGACTCGTGGGCGATCATATAGCCTAAAAAGCCCGCCGCATGAGGCTTGAAATTCTTCACCTTTCCATCGGGCGAACCCGCACGCCGCAGCACCTCGGCAATAGCTTCTCCCGAAGAATTTAGCCGGGCCCGAAGCTCTTCGCGGCCAATGTCGCCCTCGCAGTTCACTTGGCCTCCCA